>JACCVL010000303.1 GCA_013698185.1 Nocardioidaceae bacterium | reverse complement strand
CTGGCGCCGTCGTCGGCCAGCAGAATGGCATTGGATTTCACCGCTCGCACCGCGCGCCAGGCAAAGCCCAGATCGGCGACGGTGCGCTCGTCGCCATCGGGGCCGGCGACGAGCCTCCAGCGGCTGGGGTCGTCACCACCGTCGGCCACCTCCGCGTCCACCAGGTCCCGCTGCTGCATCAGCAGACCGCCGGAGATCGGCCGGATCTCCGCACCCCCGCGGGCGAGAGCCTCGGCCTTGATCAGCCGCAGGTTCTTCTTCGACCGCAGCACGGCCAGGGCCTTCTCCTCGAAGTCCGGGGCGATGACCACCTCGGTGAAGATGTCCACCACGGTGCGGGCCAGCTCGGCGGTCACCGGCCGGTTGGTGGCGATGACCCCGCCGTAGGCGGACACCGCGTCACAGGCGTGGGCCCGGGCATGGGCCTGCGCGATGTCCGGGCCGACGGCGATGCCACACGGGTTGGCGTGCTTGATGATCGCCACAGTCGGCTGGTCGCCGTGGTCGTGAGCCGCGCGCCAGGCAGCATCGGTGTCGACCCAGTTGTTGTAGGACATCGCCTTGCCGTGCAGCTGCTCGGTCTGCGCGAGACCCGGCGCATCTGCCCCCTGGGTGTAGAGGGCGGCGCGCTGATGCGGGTTCTCCCCGTAGCGCAGCACGTCGGCGCGCGCCCAGGTGGCCCCGAGCCACGCGGGGAAGCCGGTGCCGTCGCTGGTGTCGGTGAGCACGTTGCCCATCCACGATGCGACGTGGACGTCATACGTCGCGGTGTGCACGAACGCCTCGGCCGCCAGCCGTTGGCGAGCAGCCAGGCTGAAGCCGCCGGCGCGTACGGCCGTGAGCACCTCCCCGTATCGTGCCGGCGACACCACGACCGCCACGCTCGGGTGGTTCTTGGCCGCCGCGCGCACCATCGAGGGACCGCCGATGTCGATCTGCTCGACGCACTCGTCGGGTGGTGCTCCCGAGGTGACGGTCTCAGTGAACGGGTAGAGGTTGCTGACCACCAGGTCGAAGGCCGCGATGCCGAGCTCCTCGAGCTGGGCGCGGTGCGACTCCAGCCGCCGGTCGGCGAGGATGCCGGCGTGCACCCGGGGGTGGAGCGTCTTGACCCGGCCGTCCAGGCACTCGGGGAAGCCGGTCAGATCCTCGACCGGGGTCACCGGCACGCCCGCTGCCGCCACCCGTGCGGCCGTCGACCCGGTCGAGACGATCGCCACGCCGGCCTGGTGCAGCCCGACTGCCAGCTCTTCGAGCCCCGTCTTGTCGTAGACGCTGAGCAGCGCCCGGCGCACCGGGACCCGCCCCTCGCTCGTGTCGTTAGCGGCAGTCACGGGATAGAGACCTTCCTGTCGTTGATGGTCCACCCCTCGCGAACCATCCGGCCGACGGTGTCGACGAGCTGGCGCCGCTCGGCGATCTTGACCCGCTCGGTCAGCCTGCTTTCGTCGTCGTCATCGAGCACCGGCACGGCAACCTGAGCCACGATCGCACCGGTGTCGACCCCGTCGTCGACGACGAACAGGGTTGCGCCGGTCACCTTCACGCCGTATGCGAGGGCATCGCGCGGCCCCTGCACCCCTGGGAACGACGGCAGCAGCGCGTTGTGGGTGTTGACATAGACCCCGCCGAAACGCGCGAGGAACGCCGGTCCGACCAGCTTGAGGAAACCGGCGGAGACCACGAGGTCGGGCTCGTACGCCGCGACGTGCGCGGTGAGGGCCAGGTCCCAGGCCGCGCGGTCGGGGTGATCGCCGACCCGACAGGTGAAGGTCGCCACCGCGGCGGCCTCGGCTCGCGCGACGCCGCCCGTGTCATGGCGGTCGGCGCCGACGCCGACGACCTGCGCGCCGTAACCGGGGTCCTCGCACGCGTCCAGCAACGCCTGCAGGTTGGTGCCCGAGCCGGAGACGAGCACGACCAGCCGGGCGAGGCCGGCCGAATACGGTCCGAAGGTGTCGGGCACGGACGCTGACCCTAGCGAGGCTCAGTGCGCGCGGCGCAACCAGCCGGGAAGGGCTGGCCGCCCCGGCCACCTCAGCCAACCGGGCCGCCGCAGCCAGCCGGGCCGCCAGCCCAACAGGGCCCCGTGCGCCACCGCGCCCGCGGCCGCGGCCACGGTCAGGGTGAGTGCACCGGCCACGAGGGAAGCCAGCAGCGGACCGGTGTGCTGCATCCGACCCGGCCCGATGCTGCCACCCGAAGCCAGCAGGAGCACCGCCAGCACTAGCCCAGCGAGCAGCCCCGCCCCCGCTCCGACGAGTGCCTGGCGCCACCAGCTCGACGCCTGTTTGCGGCGGTCAGCGGCGGCACCGGCGAGCACGCCGGCCAGGATCGGGACCACCGTGAGGGCCGGCACCCACGCCGCGGGCGGCCCCGGCGCCGGTAGCGCACCGAGCAGCGGATAGGCCGGCAGCGCACCGAGCACGACGACGTCAGGCGCGACCACGGTGGTGGTGCCGACAGCGAAGCCGGGTCCGAACAGGTACGACGCGGTCCACAGCACCGCGTTGGGCACGGTCGCCACGCAGAGCAGCACCAGCCCGACGCCGCCCAGGACGCCCGGCGCCAGCTCGCCTCCGATCGCGAGCACGGGTCCGGCGCGCAGCACCAGGGCCGCCGTGAAGACGAGCGTCGAGACCGCCACCATCGCCAGCACGCCGACAGCGGCACCGTTGGTGACGGCGCCCAGCCACTCCCGGCGCTCCGCGATATCCCGCCAGGTGCCGTTGGCAGCGCAGAGCCCGACGGCCAAGGCCACCGCGACTGTGCACACGGTCAGCCCGGAACCCCGTAGCACCTGGCTGTCTGCACCACCCGGCAACCCGGTCAGGTGCACCCCCCAGCCGACCACGGCGACGACCGTGCCATACGTCGCTGCGCCGGCGATGACCGCGGCTGTGACCACCAGCCCCGGCGGCAACAGCCGGGGAGCCGGCGCCGACGAGGCGACCACCCACCGGCTGCCGCGCAGCAGCAGCAGCGCGACAGCCAGCGGGAGCAACAGCGGGACGAGCGACAGCGTGACGGCACCCACCTGGAGCGACCCGCCGTGTGCGCTCATCCACACCAGCGCGCCGGTCCGCACCGCCTGGCCGCTGGACCCCGAGGCACCGCCCAGGAACCAGCCGACGACGGCCAGCCCGGTGGCCAGGATCAACCCGCCGGCAGCCACCGACAGGGCCAGCAGGCAGGTGGAGACGACCAGCGGTCGGGTCGGGTCCGCGGCCAGGTCTGCAGCCGGCGTGGGTCGCTCGAGGGCTTGGACGGGAGGCATCGGGTCCATGCTCGGTCACCGAGCGCGCCCGGACGCGCTGCCGCGCCGGGGCCGCGGCGGTTGGGCGGCCCGGTCGCCTCCGCCGGGCGTCAGCCCTGCTTCACACCCAGCGCCTCGATGACCTCGCGCATCAGCTGTGCGGTCTCGCTCGGGGTCTTGCCGACGCGCACCCCGGCCGCCTCCAGGGCAACCTTTTTGGCTTCGGCGGTGCCGGACGATCCCGACACGATCGCCCCGGCGTGACCCATCGTCTTGCCCTCCGGGGCGGTGAAACCGGCGACATATCCCACAACCGGCTTGGAGACGTTGGCCGTGATGAAGTCGGCGGCGCGCTCCTCGGCGTCGCCACCGATCTCGCCGACCATGATCACCGCATCGGTGTCGGGGTCGTCCTCGAAGGCCCGCAGGCAGTCGATGTGGGTGGTGCCGATGATGGGGTCGCCGCCGATCCCCACCGCGGTGGTGAAGCCGATGTCGCGCAGCTCGTACATCAGCTGATAGGTCAGCGTCCCGGACTTGCTCACCAGCCCGATGCGGCCCTTGCCGGCGATGTTGGCCGGGATGATCCCGGCGTTCGACTCGCCCGGGGTGATGACCCCAGGACAGTTCGGCCCGACGATGCGTGTCGTGCCGGCCGCCTGCGCAGCGGCGAAGAAGGCTGCGGTGTCGTGCACCGGCACCCCTTCGGTGATGACGACGACCAGCGCGACGCCGGCGTCGATGGCCTCGAGCACCGCGTCCTTGGTGAACGCAGGCGGCACGAAAACGACCGAGACGTCGGCGCCGGTGGCTTCGACCGCCTCCTTGACGGTGCCGAAGACGGGCTGCTCGACGCCCTCGAAGTCGACCGTGGTGCCCGCCTTGCGGGCGTTGACACCGCCAACGATCGCGGTGCCGGACGCCAGCATCCGGCGGGTGTGTTTCTGGCCCTCCGAACCGGTCATGCCCTGCACGATGACCGTGGAGTCTGCGCTCAAGAAGATCGACATGTCTGCTTCCTCGTGCTCGTGTTACCGGGGCGGTGGTGCCGGACTCGGCTCCTGGGCGGCGAGCTCGGCGGCGCGGCGCGCAGCCCCGTCCATGGTGTCAACCATCGTCACCAGTGGATGGGCTGCCTCGGCGAGGATGTGCCTGCCCTCGTCGACGTTGTTGCCGTCGAGCCGTACGACCAGGGGCTTGGTGGCCGCGTCGCCCAGAATGCCCAGCGCGCTGACGATGCCGTCGGCGACGGCGTCGCAGGCGGTGATCCCACCGAAGACGTTGACGAAGACGCTCCGGACCTGCTCGTCGCCGAGGATGATGTCCAGCCCGTCTGCCATCACCTGGGCGCTGGCACCACCGCCGATGTCGAGGAAGTTGGCGGGCTCCTGGCCCCCGAACTCCTGCCCGGCGTAGGACACGACGTCGAGCGTCGACATCACCAGGCCGGCGCCGTTGCCGATGATGCCCACCGAGCCGTCGAGCTTGACGTAGTTCAGGCCCTTGGCCCGGGCCTTGGCCTCGAGCGGGTCGGCGGTGGCCTGGTCGTCGAACTCGGCATGCTCGGGGTGCCGGAAGTCGGCGTTGGCATCGAGGGTGACCTTGCCGTCGAGGGCCTCGAGGCTGTCGTCAGCCAGCCGCGCGAGCGGGTTGACCTCGACCAGGTTGGCGTCCTCGTCGATGAAGACGCGCCAGAGCTGCTGGACCATCGTGACCGCAGCCTCGGCAACCTCGGCCGGGAAGCGGGCCTCGGTCACGATCTCGCGTGCCATGGCCTCGTCGACACCCACCCCCGGGTCGATCGACACCTGGGCGAGGGCATCGGAGTTGGTGCGCGCGACCTCCTCGATCTCGACCCCACCCTCGACGCTCGCGATACACAGGTAGTTGCGGTTGGCCCGGTCCACCAGGAACGAGAAGTAGTACTCCTCGGCGATGTCGGCGGTCGGGGCGATCAGCACCCGGTGCACCGTCAGGCCCTTGATCTGCATGCCGAGGATCTCCTCGGCGCGCGCGGCCGCCTCGTCGGGTCCGTCGGCAAGCTTGACGCCGCCGGCCTTGCCACGGCCACCGGCCGTGACCTGGGCCTTGACGACCACCTTGCCGCCGAGCTCTTCAGCGCCGGCGCGGGCCTGCTCCGCTGTGGTCGCGACGATGCCGGCCGATCCGGCGACGCCGTGCTTGGCGAACAGCTGCTTGGCCTGGTACTCCATCAGATCCACGACGGGGCCGTCCTCGGTAGGCGATGGTCGCGGACGGTCAGCCGAGGAGGCACCCGTCCGCTGGGCGCCTGGACTCTAGTCCCGCCCGCAGACGCCCGGCACCCGGGGCGGGTGCACGATGCCGGGATGCGCTCGCTCAGGCGCTGGCGTCCGGAACGTGCTCGTCGACCCAGGCGGCGATCTCGGTCGTGGTCGCACCGGGGGTGAAGACAGTGGCGACGCCGGCCTCCTGGAGGGGGCCGATGTCCTCGGCGGGGATGATGCCGCCACCGAAGACCACGATGTCGGACGCGTCGCGCTCGGCGAGCAGATCCAGGATCTTGCGGAACAGGGTCATGTGCGCGCCTGACAGCACCGACACCCCGATGGCGTCGGCGTCCTCCTGGATGGCGGTCTGCACGATCTGCTCAGGGGTCTGATGCAGACCGGTGTAGATGATCTCGTTGCCGGCGTCACGCAGCGCCCGCGCCACCACTTTGGCCCCTCGATCGTGGCCGTCGAGCCCGGGCTTGGCCACCACGATGCGCTTGGGCCGACTCGACATCAGGCTCCTCCTCGAGGATGCGGGTGCGCCGCGTGCCGCTCCGGTCGCACAGACCGGACGGGCGCAGAGTAACCCACCCGGTGGGGTCATGATCTCCAGCAATCGTTTCGCCTGCGGCGAAGACGTCGGTATCGTCGAGGGTCGAGCTCGCCCCGTCGTCCGGAAGGATCCTGTCATCGTGGCCCCCACCTCCGCCCCGCAGCGCCCGCCCGGCGTGCACGCAGCGGGACCGGCCGAGCCCGAGGCGGGGCGCCAACAGACCGCGGCGACGGCGCGACGGCATCGCGTCCCGGTGGCCATCGGCGCCGCCGCGCTGGTGCTGTCCGGGGTCGGAGCCGTCGGGTACAGCTCGACAAGCAGCCCGGACGCCCCGGACGCACCAGCAGCCGGTTCCGACAGCTCGCTTCGCTCGCTGTCCATCGCGGTGTCGCCCGATGCCGGCGCACGGGTCGGTGCCGGGACCGGACCCGGGTCCTCGTCCAGAAACGGATCCGGACCTGGCGGCGACGGCGGCGCCGATCGCGGCAACCCCGGCGCCGGCGCTGCCACGCCGACCACCCATCGGCTGACCCGCAAGACCCACCTGGTCGAGGATCGAGACGGCGCCCTCGTACGGGTCAGCCGTGACGTCGACAGCGACGACCTCCAACAGCAGGGCAGCCTGCAGGCGCGGCAACGGATGGTGGCGCTGCAGGAGCTTGCCCAGGCCGCGCAGGACAAGGCCTTCGATCTGGGCGCGGGTCAGTGGGTGCTGCCGCTGGCCGGGTTCCAGCTCAGCGCCGGCTTCGGCGAGAGCGGGTCGATGTGGGCCGCCACGCACAGCGGGCAGGACTTTGCCGCTGCCGAGGGCACCCCGTTGGTCGCCATGGCCGCCGGGGTCGTGGTCCAGGCGGGCAACGACCGCGGCGCCAGCTGGGCCGGCAAGCTGACCGTGCTGCGTCTCACCGACGGGACCGAGCTGTGGTACGCCCACCAGAGCAGCATCCGGGTCCGTGCCGGGGACACCGTGGCGCCAGGCCAGGTCATCGGCGCCGTCGGCGACACCGGCAACTCGACCGGGCCACACCTGCACCTCGAGGTCCGACCCACAGGCGGCGAAGCCGTCGACCCGCTGCCGGCGCTGGCCGAGCACGGCGTCCCGCTGTGAATCAGAGCTTCTCCAGCGGCGCATAGCGCAGCAGGAGACGCTTGACCCCGTCCGAGCCGAAGTCGACGCTGGCGACGCTGCGCTCGCCCATCCCCTCGAGCGCCACCACGGTGCCCATACCGAAGCTGTCGTGCACGACCCGGTCACCCGGGTCGAGGGCGAGCACGGTGGCGCCGGCCGTCCGGCCGGTGCCGGTGGCACGCGGGCCGCGGCCCGCCGACGGCGGCGCCGAGACGCCGGGAGACCACCTCGTCTGGTCGGCCTCCGTACGCCGCCAGTCGACCAGCTCTGCAGGCAGCTCGTCCAGGAACCGCGACGCCGGGTTGTGGCTCGGCGCCCCCCAGGCCGACCGCACGGTGGCGCGGGACACGTACAGCCGGCGCTGGGCGCGGGTGATGCCGACGTAGGCGAGCCTGCGCTCCTCCTCGAGCTCGCGCGGATCGCCAAGCGATCGCAGGTGCGGGAAGACACCGTCCTCGAGCCCGGTCAAGAACACGACGGGAAACTCCAGCCCCTTCGCCGTATGCAGCGTCATCAGCGTCACCACGCCCTGGCCCTCGGCCTGCTCACCCTCGTCGGGGATCTGGTCTGAGTCGGCGACCAGGGCCACCCGCTCCAAGAAGGCGTCCAGGGAGCGGGGGTCGGCCTCGCCGGGCTCCGGCGCCTCGTCACCGGCGTCCCCGACGAACTCCCGCGCCACCGCCACCAGCTCGGCGAGGTTCTCCACCCGCGTCTCGTCCTGTGGGTCGGTCGAGTCCTCGAGGCTGGTCAGGTAGCCGCTGCGAACCAGGCTGGCCTGCAGGACGACATCGGCCGGCTCACCGACGTCGACCAGGGCCTGCAGGTCGTCCACCAGCGACACGAACGCACCGATGGCGCTCACCGACCGGGTCGCGATGCCCGGCGCCTCCCCGGCCCGGCGCAGGGCGTCGAGGTAGCTGATCCGCTCGCGGTCGGCGAGGGCGCCGACGCAGGCTTCCGCGCGCTCGCCGATGCCCCGCTTGGGCACATTCAGGATGCGCCGCAGCGACACCGTGTCACGGGGGTTGACCAGCAGGCGCAGGTAGGCCAGTGCGTCCTTGACCTCGCGGCGCTCGTAGAAGCGCACGCCGCCGACGACCTTGTAGGCCAGCCCGACGCGGATGAACACTTCCTCGAACACCCGGCTCTGTGCGTTGGTGCGATAGAAGACCGCCACCTCGCCGGGCCGGGCCGCACCGTCATCGCTCAACGAGTCGATCTCGTCGGCGACGAACTGCGCCTCGGCATGCTCGTCGTCGGCGACGTAGCCCACCAGCGGCTCGCCGTCGCCGAGGTCGGTCCACAGCCGCTTGGCGTTGCGGCCGGCATTGCGCGCGATCACGGCGTTGGCCGCCGACAGGATCGACTGGGTGGAGCGGTAGTTCTGTTCCAGCACCACGGTGCTCGCGTCGGGGAAGTCGCGCTCGAACTCCAAGATGTTGCGGATGTTGGCTCCCCGGAAGGCGTAGATGGACTGGTCGGAGTCGCCGACCACCATCAGCTCGGCGGGCCCGACCCCGGCGGTGTCCGCGGCCGGGTCGGGTGCGCAGAGCACCCGCACCAGGGCGTACTGGGCGTGGTTGGTGTCCTGGTACTCGTCGACGAGGACGTGGCGGTAGCGGCGCCGATAGCTCTCGCTGACGTCGGGGAAAGCCCGCAGCAGGTGCACCGTGGTCATGAGCAGGTCGTCGAAGTCCATGGCGTTGGCCGCGGTCAGCCGGGTCTGGTAGCTGCGGTAGGCCTCGGCGTAGGAGCGCTCGATGTCGTTGTCGGCGCGCCGCGCGGCGTCCTCGTGGTCGCGGAGCTCGTTCTTGTGCGTCGAGACCCACGACTGCACGGCGCGCGGCGGGAACCGTTTGGGGTCGAGCTCAAGGTCGCGGCACACCAACGTCATCAGCCGCCGCGAGTCCGCCGCGTCGTAGATCGAGAACGACGAGGAGAAGCCGAGCCGGCTGGCCTCGCGGCGCAGAATCCGCACGCAGGCGGAGTGGAAGGTCGAGACCGTCATCAGGCGGGCCCGCCCACCGACGAGGGCGGCCACCCGCTCGCGCATCTCAGCGGCGGCCTTGTTGGTGAAGGTGATGGCGAGGATCGAGCCCGGATGGGCGCCCCGCTCGGAGATGAGCCAGGAAATCCGGCGGGTCAGCACCCGGGTCTTGCCCGAGCCGGCACCGGCCACGACAAGCAACGGGGCGCCGGCGTGGGTCACCGCCGCCCGCTGCGACTCGTTCAGGCCGTCCAGCAGATCACCCCCGGTTCGGCGACCGGGGGCGGCGGGCAGGGTGGGAACGGGGAACGCGGCACTCATCTCTCCCTCAGCCTACGAGAGCGTCGGGACAGTGCCGTTGCTAGCGTGTTCGCCATGCCTGCCCCCCTCCCCGTGGTCGAGCGTGCCCTGGTGGTGACCGCCCATCCCGACGACGCCGACTTCGGCACTGCGGGGACCGTGGCGCAGTGGACTGGCGCCGGCACCGAGGTGACCTATCTGGTATTGACCGACGGCCAGGCCGGCGGCTTCGACGACGCCACCGACCGGGGCGAGATACCGGCGATCCGGCACCGCGAGCAACGCGCCGCCGCTGCCCGGGTCGGCGTCGACGACGTCCGCTTCCTCGGTGGGATCGACGGCGAGCTGGCCGTGACCCTCGACCTGGTCCGCGAGATCTCGGCCGTCATCCGGGCGGTACGGCCACAGCGGGTGCTCACACAGAGTCCGGAGCGGGACTGGCAGCGGTTGTACCGCAGCCACCCCGACCACCTCGCCGCCGGTGAGGCAACCGTCCAGGCGGTCTACCCGGCCGCGCGCAACCCCTACGCCTTCCCCGAGCTGCGCGAGCGCGGCCTCGAGGCCTGGACGGTCGGCGAGCTGTGGCTCGCGGCGCACCCGCGCCCCGATCATGCCGTCGACGTCACCGACACCTTCGAGGCCAAGATCGACGCCATCTTGAGCCATCGCAGCCAGCACCCCGACCCCGACGCGATCCGACCCATGCTGCACCGCGCTCTGGGCGACACCGCGCAGGGGTTCGGGCTGCCGGCCGGGCGGCTGGCCGAGGCGTTCTTGGTCGTGGACCTGCCCTGAGGACGGCCAGCCCGCTCAGGCGCTGGCGGCCCGAGCCAGTCGCTGGGCGGTCAGGAACTGCCAGCGGGCCTCGAAGGTGGTGTCGGGGAAGTCGCCGAAGACGCCGTCGACGCCGAGCTCGAAGAACCTCGTGAGCTCACCGATGGCATCGCCGTGCGCGGCCGGGTCGGACCCCTCGTCATACTCGTTGGGCAGGGAGAAGTTCTCGCTGCGGAACGTGTACGGGTGCACCAGCAGCCGCACCGCGTGCGCGTCCTCGAGGACGCCGGTCGACCGACCGAGCGTGCCGTCGGCGCGCTGGCGGATGAGCAGGAACTTGTCCGGGCCGATGCCGCGGGCGTAGCGCGCGATCCGGCGCAGCCCGCCGGCCGTGACCATGTCGGCGTAGGTGACGCCGGTCTGGGCGACCACCTGGTCGTACGGGGCCCCTGTGCCGCCGACCAGCTGGATGAGCTTCACCTCGGTGCGCCGGCTCAGCGCCCGCAGGTTGGAGATCTCGAAGGACTGGATGAAGACCGGCGAGGTGCTGCGCGTCCAGCCGACTCGGCGCAGCTCACGCAGGATGCCCGGTTCGAGGGGGAGACCGAGGTTGCGGAAGTACGTCGGGTGCTTGGTCTCGGGGTAAACCCCGATGCGGCGGTTGCGGCGCTGGGCCTCGAACCGGACCAGGTCGATCACGTCGCCGAAGGTCGGGATCCGAAGCCGGCCGTCGAAGCGGGTGTTGTCCGGGCGCAGGTCGGGCAGCCGCTCCTTGGCGCGCAGCGTCCGCAGCTCGGCGTAGGTGAAGTCCTCGGTGAACCAGCCCGACAGCCGCACGCCGTCGATCCTCTTGGTCGCGTACTTGTCGGCGAACTCCGGGTGGTCGGCCACGTCGGTGGTGCCGGAGATCTCGTTCTCGTGCCGGGCCACCAGAACGCCGTCCTTGGTGGACACCAGGTCGGGCTCGATGACGTCGGCACCCATGTCGATGGCCAGGCGGTAGGCGGCCAACGTGTGCTCGGGCCGGTATCCCGAGGCACCCCGGTGCGCGATCACGATCGGCTTGCGCCATCGTGGCCGCGCCGTCAGCTGGGGGAAGGCAGCGGCTGCCGACGAAGGGGCCAACAGCCCCGTCGCCGCAGCAAGGCCGCCGGCGCCACCGGCGATGAGCAGATTGCGACGGTCCATCCGATGTGTGCGCTTGTCCGGGCTCATGGCACGAGTGGACCGGTGCCGGATGAACAGGTGGTGGCGCCGCAGCAGAATGTCGGTGAGCGAGGGACGGCGGGACAGCTGAGCGGGCAGTCAGGTGGTGAGGGACTCGCGGCCGTGCGGGGTCGACCACACCGCCGGGTCGGGGCCCTTGGGGACCACCCCGGTCGGGTTGATCCGGTCGTGGGTGACGTAGTAGTGCCGCTTGATGTGGTCGAAGTCGACGGTGTCACCGAAGCCGGGCGTCTGGAAGACGTCGCGCGCCCATCCCCACAGGGCCGGCATCTCGGTCACCTTGTTGCGGTTGCACTTGAAGTGCCCGTGGTAGACCGCGTCGAAGCGCACGATCGTGGTGAACAGCCGCACGTCGGCCTCGGTGATCGTCGTCCCGACCAGATACCGGCGCGTGGACAGCCGCTGCTCGAGCTGATCGAGGCGCTCGAACAGCGCGTCGTACGCCTGCTCGTAAGCCTGCTGGCTGCTGGCGAATCCCGCGCGGTAGACGCCGTTGTTCACGTCGCGGTAGACATCGGCGTTGACCGCGTCGATCTCGTCGCGCAGCGCCTCGGGGTACAGCTGCGGTGCGCCGGGGCGATGGTGCGCGGCCCACTCGGTGGACAGGTCGAGGGTGAGCTGACCGAAGTCGTTGGTCACCACCTGTCCCGACACCACGTCGATGATGCACGGCACGGTCACCCGGCCCTCGTACGCCGGGTCGGTGGCCAGGTAGGCCTCGGACAGGTAGGCGATGCCGAGCTCGGGGTCGCGGCCACCCTCGTCGAGGGTGAAGCGCCAGCCGGCGTCGTCGCGCACGGGGTCGACCGTGGCCAGCGAGATGGCGTCCTCGAGCCCGAGCAGCCCCAGCACGATGCGTGCCCGGTGCGCCCAGGGGCAGGCCCGGCTCCAGGCCAACCGGTAACGGCCCGCCTCGACCGGCCACCCGTCGGCGCCGTCAGCGCTGATGCGGGCATCGAAGCGGTTCCGCTGGCGGGTGAACTCCCCCGCCGAGCCGGTTTCGGCGCCGAACTGGGCGGTGTCCGTGGTGGTCATGACGTGCAGGCTAGCCCGCTCACATCGAGTGCGCCTGGTTGCTGCCCGTGACCGCGACCGACCCGGTGCGGCGCGGGTCAGCCGCAGCGGTGAGCCCCCCGTCGGGCTCCCACTGAGCCGCGCCCACCCCGCCGAAGTACATCGCGTGCTTGTGCATCGAGCGCGTCGGCAGCCCGAGGTCGCGGACGAGCTCGGCCGGCAGGGCAAGGTCCTCCTCGTGGTCGATCCGCACCGCAGGTTGCTGGCCGTTGCGCACTCGCACGTGCAGACGCGGGTGCGCGATCGCCGCGGCCAGGTCCAGACCTCCGTTGATGTGCAGGGCCAGCACCTGGGCGATCGCGGTCACGATGCGGTCCGAGCCCGGCGAGCCGATCGCGAGCACGGCGCCGTCACATTCGCGACGTCCCACGGTCGGCGCCATGTTGGAGTTGAGCCTTACGCCGGGACGCAGACCGTGCACCCCGTTGAGGACGAGCTCCTGCTCACCGAGGCAGTTGTTCAGCCAGATGCCGGTGCCCGGCGACAGCACCCCGGAGCCATAGCCCGACGACACCGTGACCGCGCACGCCGCCCCCCTGTCGTCCACCGCCGAGACGTGCGCGGTGCTAGCCGACCCCAGCGCATGGTCGAGCACCCGGCGAGCCAGCGTGACCCGCTCGTCCTCGTCGTCGTGCTCACCGATGCCGACACCGAGCACCTCGCGCTGGCTTCGCACCAGGTGCGCCAGCTCGGCTGCGTTCCAGCTGCCGCTGACCGGCCGGCCGTCGAGCAACGCCAGCACCGCGCTCATGCAGACCCCACCCACGGCGGGCCCGGGATTGGTCGCCAGCCGCCAGCCGCCCTGCCGCACTGTCAGCGCAGGCCGCTCGGTGACCTCGTAGGCGGCGAGGTCGTCCAGCGTGAGGATGCCGCCGTGTTCGGCGAGGTCGTCGGCCATCAGCCGGGCGAGGTCCCCGCGGTAGAACGGCTCGCTGCCCTCGGCGGCGATCTGCTCCAGCGAGGCAACCAGGTCCGGAACGTGCACGATGGCGCCCCGGGGAAGCAGCCGGCCCTCGTCGTCGTGCAGCACGGCGTAGCTCTCCGGCTGCCAGCCGTAGATGTCCTCGTGGACGTACTCGAGGTAGTAGTGCGAGGCCTGGTTGAGCGGGAATCCCTCCCGGGCCGCCTCGATGGCCGGGCCCAGCACCTGCGCCCAGGGGGCGCGGCCGAAGCGGCGGTGCGCCTGCTCGACCGCCTTCAGCGTCCCCGGCGTGGCCACCGACCCGTGGCCGACGGTCATGGTGGTGTCCCCGCCGTACGGGGTCCGAACGTCCCAGACGGCCCGACCGAAGCGCTCCGGCGGCAACCCGCGGCCGGGCATGTCGACCCAGCCGTCGATCGTGACCGGATCGGACCCGTCGGGGGGCTGGATGGTGAGGTAGCCACCCGAGGCGAGCGAGACGAGGCCGGGCTCGGAGACCATCGTCACGAGCACCGCGGCGAGGGCGGCGTCGATGGCGTTGCCACCCTCGGCGGCGAGGCGGGTGCCCGCCAACGCACCGAGGTCGT
Source organism: Nocardioidaceae bacterium (assembly GCA_013698185.1). Classification (GTDB taxonomy): domain Bacteria; phylum Actinomycetota; class Actinomycetes; order Propionibacteriales; family Nocardioidaceae; genus JACCVL01. The sequence continues at coordinate 13,373 of JACCVL010000303.1, read as the reverse complement.
TGGGGGCCGCCACGGCCACCCGGGCACGCCCAGATGTCATGGGAGCACCGTACTGACTGAACGCGGGGTGAAGCGTGGCCGACCGGAGGTCAGCCGGATGGGGGCCGGCGTCGGGCCTCGTGCAGGCCGAGACTGCGCAGCTCCAGCGCGGCCAGCGCCCGGACCACCTCGGGGTCACCGGCCCGCCAGCCGGCGGCGACATCGAGCCGCAAGCGGCTGAGCTCGTCGATCGGCTGCAGGGCCAGCGCTCGGAAGGCGAACACGTCGAGGCCGGCACCGGAGTCGAGCAGCCGCCGCGCCTGTCCCGCCTGCCGGACGAAGCGCAATCGCCGGGGCAGCCAGCCCACGAGCACCACGAGGGCGGGCACTCCGCCGCTCACCCAGCCCAGCCCATCGGCCAGAGTGCCCACCGCCTCCTGTTGCTGCGCCCCGGCGTCCTGGAGGGTCCGGCCGGCTCCACTTGCGGCGTCGAAAGGCGCCCTCAGGTCGTCGCCGACGACTGGCACCCCTTCGGCCGCTGAGCCGGCCTCGCTCAGCCGGTCGGCGAGGTCTGATCCCGCCGACTCCAGCGCGCGCCCCGGTCCGGCCAGGCCCTCGGTGAGGTCGTGCACCCCGTTGCCGATCCACAGGCTGCCGAGCAGGGCCAGCGACGCGACGAGGTCGGTCGTCATCTGCCGGGCGCGGCGAGCGGGCGTCTCGGCATACCAGTGCATGGGCCAGTAAGAGGACATGGTGCCCATCGTGCGCCCCGGCCGGCCCAGCCGCCCGCGCTGCTCACTCCCACTCGATGGTGCCGGGCGGCTTGCTGGTGATGTCGAGGGTGACCCGGTTGACCTCGGCCACCTCGTTGGTGACGCGCGTGGAGATGCGCTCGAGAACGTCGTAGGGCACCCGCGCCCAGTCGGCGGTCATGGCGTCCTCGCTGGTGACCGGGCGCAGCACCACCGGGTGGCCGTACGTCCGCCCGTCGCCTTGCACGCCGACCGAGCGCACCTCGGCGAGCAGCACGACCGGACACTGCCAGATGTCTCGGTCCAGACCGGCCGCCGTCAGCTCCGCCCGCGCGATCGCGTCGGCGTCGGCCAGAATGCGCAGCCGCTCGCGGGTGACCTCGCCGATGATGCGGATGCCGAGGCCGGGACCGGGGAAGGGCTGGCGCCAGACGATCTCGGCGGGCAGGCCGAGCTGCTCGCCGACCTGGCGCACCTCGTCCTTGAACAGCGTCCGCAGCGGCTCGATCAACGAGAACTGCAGGTCGTCGGGCAGGCCACCGACGTTGTGGTGGCTCTTAATGACCGCGGCACCGCTCGCGGCGCCGTCCAGGGTCCCCCCGGACTCGACCAGGTCGGGGTACAACGTGCCCTGCACCAAGAACTCGACCGCCTCACCATGTGCGCCGGCCTCGGCGACGACGGCACGTTCGGCGGCCTCGAACACCCGGATGAACTCCCGGCCGATGGCCTTGCGCTTGTCCTCGGGATCGGTGAGCCCGGCCAGTGCCGACAGGAACTGGTCCTGGGCATCGACCACCTTCAGCGACACCCCGGTGGCGGCGACGTAGTCCCGCTCGACCTGTTCGGCTTCGCCCTTGCGAAGCAGACCGTGGTCGACGAACACGCAGGTCAGCTGGTCGCCGACGGCCCGCTGCACCAGCGCCGCGGCGACGGCGGAGTCGACCCCGCCGGACAGTCCGCAGATGGCCCGCTTGCCACCGATCTGGGAGCTGATGCGGCCGAGCAGGTCGTCGACGATGTTGACCATCGTCCAGGTCTGCCGGCAGCCGGCGATGTCGATGAGGAAACGCTCGAGCACCTCCTGCCCGTGCTCGGTGTGCAGCACCTCAGGATGCCACTGCACGCCGGCGAGCCGCCGCGAGACGTCCTCGAAGGCGGCAACCGTGGCCCGCGGCGACGTGGCGTTGACGGTGAAGCCCGGCGGGGCCGACACCACCTCGTCACCGTGCGACATCCACGAGCGCAGCTGGGTCGGCAGCCCGGCCAGCAGGGTTCCCGGCTCGGTGACGCTGACCGGGGTCCGGCCATACTCACGCATGCCGGAGCGGCGGACGTCACCGCCGAGCGCGGCCGCCATCGCCATAAAGCCGTAACAGATGCCGAAGACCGGGGTGCCGGCCGCCAGCAGCGCCGGGTCCAGTTGCGGGGCACCAGCCACGTACACCGACTGTGGTCCGCCCGACAGCACGATCGCCTTCGGCCGTCGCGCCAGCATCTCCTCCACCGCCATGGTGTGCGGGACGATCTCGGAGTAGACCTTCGCCTCGCGCACCCGGCGCGCGATCAGCTGGGCGTACTGGGCGCCGAAGTCGACGACCAGCACCAGGTCGTGGTCGGGGGTCTTCGCAGCGACCGTCATCGCAAGGAGTCTAGCGACGGGCCGCCGTAACCTGTCCGGTCCGGACTCGTTGAGGCACCCAGGACCCGGTCCCTCCGCTCCCTCCCCGGACCTTGGGTCCAGGCTGGTACGCCAGCCGGGTTGCGGGCCCGGCCAATCCCCTCCCCCCGGCCGGGTCCGCAGCCTCTGGCGCCCTACTGCACGACGACCTCGACCCGCTGGAACTCCTTGAGCTCGGTGTAGCCGGTGGTGGCCATCGACCGGCGCAGCGCCCCGATCAGGTTCATCGTCCCGTCAGCTGTGCTGGAGGGGCCGAAGAGCACCTCCGCCAAGGTGCCGACCGTCCCGATCTCGACCCGCTCGCCCCGTGGCAGGTCGGCGTGCCACGCCTCCCCACCCCAGTGGAAGCCCGCGCCCGGCGCCTCGGCGGCCCGCGCGAACGGCGATCCCACCATCAGCGCGTCGGCCCCACAGGCGATCGCCTTGGCGACGTCACCGCTGCGCCCGACCGAGCCGTCGGCGATCACGTGCACGTAGCGCCCGCCGGACTCGTCGAGGTAGTCGCGCCGGGCGGCGGCCACGTCTGCCACCGCAGTCGCCATCGGCACCGCGATGCCCAGCACCGAGCGGGTGGTGTGGGCCGCACCCCCGCCGAAGCCGACCAGCACCCCGGCAGCACCGGTGCGCATCAGGTGCAGGGCCGCCTGATGGGTGGCACAGCCCCCAACGATGACCGGCACGTCGAGCTCGTAGATGAAGTCCTTGAGGTTGAGCGGTTCGGCGTTGCTCGACACGTGCTCGGCCGAGACCGTCGTCCCGCGGATCACGAACAGGTCGACACCGGCCTCCACGACGGTCTGGGCGAGCGTGCCCGTGCGCTGGGGTGAGAGTGCGCCGGCGACGGTGACGCCGGCGTCGCGCATCTGCTTGAGCCGGTCGCGTACGAGCTCTGGACGGACCGGCTCGGCATACATCTGCTGGAGCCGCCGGGTCGCATCATGGCCGCGCATGCGGGCGACCTCGTCGAGCATCGAGGCGGGGTCGTCGTAGCGGGTCCACAGCCCCTCGAGGTCGAGCACGCCGAGGCCGCCGAGCCGTCCCAGCGCGATGGCCGTCTCCGGTGACATCACCGAGTCCATCGGCGCCGCCATCACCGGGATGTCGAAACGGTAGGCGTCGATCTGCCACGCCACCGACACGTCCTCGGGGTCCCGCGTACGCCGGCTCGGGACGATCGCGATGTCGTCGAATGAGTACGCCCGGCGACCGCGCTTGGCGCGGCCGATCTCGATCTCCGCCACGGCGACGACCTTAGCGGCGTCAGCGACCGGAGTAGTTCGGCGCCTCGACGGTCATCTGAATGTCGTGCGGGTGGCTCTCACGCAGCCCGGCCGACGTGATCCGCACGAAGCGGCCGCGCTCCTGCAGCTCGGGGATCGTCCGGGCGCCCACGTAGAACATCGACTGGTGCAGGCCGCCCACCAGCTGGTGGGCGACCGCCGACAGCGGGCCGCGATAGGGGACCCGCCCCTCGATGCCCTCCGGCACGATCTTGTCGTCGCCGTCGACATCGGCCTGGAAGTAGCGGTCCCTGGAGTACGACGTGCGCCCCCGGGAGGCCATCGCCCCGAGCGAGCCCATCCCGCGGTAGCTCTTGAACTGCTTGCCGTTGACGAAGATGAGCTCGCCGGGGCTCTCGTCGCAACCGGCGAGCAGCGAGCCGAGCATTACCGTGTCGGCACCGGCGACCAGCGCCTTGGCGATGTCTCCGGAGTACTGCAGCCCGCCGTCGGCGATGACCGGGACGCCGGCGGGCCTGCAGGCCAGCGCCGCCGCGTGGATGGCGGTGACCTGCGGGACGCCGACACCGGCGACCATGCGGGTCGTGCAGATCGAGCCCGGCCCGACCCCGACCTTGACCGCGTCGGCACCGGCGTCGACGAGCGCCTGCGCACCGGCTCGGGTGGCCACGTTGCCGCCGATGATCTGCACGCCGCGGGTGGCCGGGTCGGACTTGAGCCGGCGCACCATCTCCAGCATCAGCCGCGCATGCCCGTTGGCCGTGTCTGCGACGAGCACGTCCACCCCGGCCTCGACCAGCGCGATGGCGCGGTCCCAGGCATCGCCGAAGAAGCCCAGCGCGGCCGCCACCCTCAGCCGCCCCTCCGAGTCCTTGGTGGCGAGCGGATAGCGCTCGGACTTCACGAAGTCCTTGACCGTGATCAGCCCGGTGAGCCGACCGGCCTGGTCGACCAGGGGCAGCTTCTCCACCTTGTGCTCGGCCAACAAGACGGCCGCGTCGTCCGGCTTCAGCCCGACCGGCGCCGTCACCAGCGGCATCGGGGTCATCACGTCGCGGACGAGGCGCCCGGACCACTCCGAGGTAGGGATGAACCGCAGGTCGCGGTTGGTGATGATGCCGAGCAGCACCCGGTGTTCGTCCACCACCGGCAGCCCCGACACCCGGAAGCGGCCGCACAGCTCGTCGAGCTCCTCCAGCGTGGCGTCCGGACCGATCGTGACCGGGTTGGTGATCATCCCCGACTCCGACCGTTTGACCAGGTCGACCTGCTCGGCCTGGTCGTGGGTCGACAGGTTGCGGTGCAGGACGCCGATACCGCCCTGGCGGGCCATCGCGATCGCCATCCGCGCCTCGGTGACGGTGTCCATGGCGCTGGACACCAGCGGCAGCCGTACGTCGAGCGAGCGGGTCAGCCGCGTCGTGGTGTCGACCTCGCTCGGGACCACGTCGGTCTCGGCGGGCAGCAGCAGGACGTCGTCGAAGGTCAGGGCCAGCGGGGCAAACTCCCGGGACGGTTCGGAGGGCGTCGAGCCGAGCGCAGGGTCCATGCGCTCATCGTACGCACCGGCGAGTCCGTGGTTCCGGCACACGGCGCCGCTATAGACACCGACGCCACCCGGTCAATACCTTGAGCACGGCGACCCTGCCAAAGGGGGCAAAGGGGTTCGCCGTGACAGGGGGGTCACCATGCGTACACCTGCTATCGGCTACCGGCTGCTCGCCACCGCCGTCATCCTGCCGCTGTCGCTGGTCGGCACGAGCACGACCGCCGCGGGCTCGAGCGCCTCGACCGCACCGGCCGACGACCCGGCGGGCTCCCGAGCCGCTCTGGTCGTCGACGACCGGGCCGCGGAGGCCGGCCTGGCGGCGAAGGCCAAGACCTGGTCGGCCGACGGCGTCGACTACAACAAGGACGGCGAGCAGGACGTCTGGATCGGCTATCACGGGCGGGGCGGCAAGCTGTGGCGCAACAACGGCGACGGGATCTACCGCTGGGTCGCGAGGGCGGCGTGGCCGGCCAACAACCCCGACGGCAAGACCATCGACCGGCACGACTGCGCCTGGGCCGACGTTGACCGCAACGGCCGGAAGGACGCCTACTGCTCGACCGGGCGCTTCATCCGCAACATCGTCAAGGACGCCGACCGCGACAACGAGATGTGGATGCAGAGCAAGCGCGGACGGTTCCATGACGTCGCCCGACCCCGGGTGCTCGGGGATGTCTGCGGCCGGGGCCGCCACGTCGCCTTCCTGAAAGCCAACGGGGACAGGTGGCCCGACCTCTTCCTGGGCAACGGCGCGCAGCGAAAGACGGCGGACGAGTGCAACGGCAACCCGAGGCTGCCGAACGAGCGCGGCAAGATCTTCATCAACCAGAAGGGCGACGGGTTTAAGTACGTCCGCGACTACTGGGACTACTCCGCGGGGGCGGGGAACGCGTGTGCCGAGGTGCTCGACTTCGACGGCGACGGCCGCGACGACCTGTTCGCCTGCCAGTCGCCGAACCAGCGGCCGAAGCTGTACCGCAACAACATCAACCAGCGCCGCTTCGTCGACGTCACGGTCAAGCAGCCGGAGCTGAACCAGGGGATCAGCGACGCCGAGGTCAGGGACCTGGACGCCGACGGCGACGACGACCTGGTCACGTCCGCGGTCGACGGTTTCTACTACCAGCTCAACAACGACGGGACGTTCGGTGCGCGTGTCCTGGTGGGGCCGGCTCCGGGTGGCAGTGGCATCTCCGTCGACGTTGGCGACGCGGACGGTGACGGCCACCTCGACGTCTACGGCATGGTCTTCGGCACCAGGACAACGAACCCCGACGACGTGCTCTACCTCAACGACGGCACGCAGCCGCCGACCTTCACCCCCGTGGAGGTGCCGTCGGCTGCGGGATCGGCCCAGCAGGTCGTCACCCTGGACCCGAGCGCGGCTGGCCCGCGCGACGCGTTCCTGGCGCTGAACGGGTTCGGGCGCGACATCGACCCCGGAAAGATCCAGCTGCTCCGCATGGTCCGCGACGTAGCCACCGCCAGCCCTTGAGCGCACCCGACCCCCGTCGGGCCCGAGCCCGACGGGGGTCGTTGGGGTGCTGCTGCCTGCGTCAGTGGCTGTGCCCGTGACCGCCGCCGTCGGAGCCCTCGTCGTCGGCCGGCTTGTCGACGATCAAGGTCTCGGTGGTCAGCAGCATGGCCGCGATCGACGCCGCGTTGGCCAGCGCCGAGCGGGTCACCTTGACCGGGTCGAGCACGCCCTGGGCGACCAGGTCGCCGTACTCACCCGTGGCGGCGTTGTAGCCCGTACCGGGCCCACCCTCGCGGACCTTGGACACGATGACCAGCCCCGGCTCGCCGCCGTTCTCGGCGATCCAGCGCAGCGGCTCAGACGCCGCGCGACGGACGATCTTGACGCCCGTCGCCTCGTCACCGGTGCGGCCCAGCCCGTCGTCGAGGCAGGCAGCAGCGTGCACGAGGGCGGAGCCGCCACCGGCGACGATGCCCTCCTCGATCGCGGCGCGGGTCGCGGAGACAGCGTCCTCGATGCGGTGCTTCTTCTCCTTGAGCTCGACCTCGGTGGCAGCGCCGACCTGGATCACGCAGACGCCGCCGGCCAGCTTGGCCAACCGCTCCTGCAGCTTCTCGCGGTCCCAGTCGGAGTCGCTGGCCTCGATCTCGGTCTTGATCTGCGCGACCCGGGCGTTAACGTCACCCTGCTCGCCACCGCCGTCCACGATCGTGGTCGTGTCCTTGGTGACCGTGACCCGGCGGGCCGAGCCGAGCACCTCGAGCCCGACCTGGTCGAGCTTGAGTCCGACCTCGGGCGCCACGACCTGGGCGCCGGTGAGCGCAGCCAGGTCCTGCAGCATCGCCTTGCGGCGGTCTCCGAAGGCGGGTGCCTTCACCGCGACCGAGGTGAACGTCCCACGGATCTTGTTGACCACGAGCGTTGACAGCGCCTCGCCATCGACGTCCTCGGCCAGGACGAACAGCTGCTTGCTGGTCTGGGAGACCTTCTCCAGCAGCGGCAGCAGGTCCGACACCGAGCTGATCTTGCCCTGGTGCAGCAGCACGTACGGGTCGTCGAGAACGGCCTCCATGCGCTCGGAGTCGGTGACCATGTACGGCGAGATGTAGCCCTTGTCGAACTGCATGCCCTCGGTGAATTCGAGGTCGGTGCCGAGGGTGTTGGACTCCTCGACGGTGATGACGCCGTCCTTGCCCACCTTGTCGAAGGCCTCGGCGATGAGCTCGCCGATGCGGGCGTCGCGGGCCGAGATGGTGCCGACGTGGGTCATGTCCTGCTTGTCGTCGACCTCGCGGGCCAGCTCGCGCAGGGCGTCGGAGACGGCCTCGACGGCTGCCTCGATGCCGCGCTTGAGGCCCACGGGGTTGGCACCGGCCGCGACGGCGCGCAGACCCTCATGGACCATCGCCTGGGCCAGCACGGTGGCGGTGGTGGTGCCGTCGCCGGCAACGTCGTTGGTCTTGGTGGCGACCTCCTTGGCGAGCTGGGCTCCGAGGTTCTCGAACGGGTCGTCCAGCTCGATCTCACGGGCGACGGTCACACCGTCGTTGGTGATGGTCGGCGCGCCCCACTTCTTGTCGAGCACGACATAACGGCCCTTGGGGCCGAGGGTCACCTTGACGGTGTTGGCGAGCTTGTCGACACCACGCTCGAGGGCACGGCGTGCGTTCTCGTCGAACTCCAAAATCTTGGACATCTACTGAGGGTCCCTTCCGGGGGATGCTGCGTGCGGTTCAGGAGAAGTCCACCGCCCCGGTGCCCGGCTGGGCCGCCGGGGCGGTGGACGGTGAGCTAGTGCTGCTTGGTCACTTCTCGACGACGGCGAGCACGTCGCGCGCCGACAAGATGAGGTAGTCCTCGTTGTTGTGGCTGATCTCGGTGCCGCCGTACTTGCTGAACACGACGACGTCACCGACCGAGACGTCCAGCGGGACGCGGGTGTCGCCGCCCTCGTTGAAGCGGCCGGGGCCGACTGCCAGGACCTTGCCCTCCTGGGGCTTCTCCTTGGCAGTGTCGGGGATGACCAGTCCGGATGCGGTGGTCTGCTCGGCGTCCAGCGCCTGGACCACGATGCGGTCCTCGAGCGGCTTGATGTTGATCGACACGATGTCGCCTTTCGGGGGACGTGTGCACGTAGATACGTGAGCTTGCGGGCTGCGATCGCCCCTGTACGTCGTCGCGGGTGCCGTACGGGCGGTCGCTGGCACTTTCGAGGTGAGAGTGCCAACACTGAATCTAGGACGAGGCTGGCACTCGGTCAAGCCGAGTGCCAGATCAGTCCATGGCCCGGTCCGTCCGGACCCTCAGGAAGCGCGGGTGGAGGGCCGGGGCCGAACGTTCCTCGTGGACCCTCAGCCGAGCGGGGCAAACACCAGCAGCGTGGCCAGCAGGTAGCACCCGACCAGCGCCGTGCCCTCGAGCCGGCCCACTCGCTCGCGCAGACTTGCGGCCACGAGCAGCGGCACCACCGCGCCCACGAGCCCGTAGGAGAGCAACGGTGCGACGTCGCCGACCTGCAACGGTGCGACCAGGGCGGCGACGCCGAGCGTCATGGTCGCGTTGTAGGCCACCGCGCCGAGGGCGCCGGCGACGGCGACCTCGCTGAGCGCGCGGCGGTGGGCCGCCCAGACCAGAGCCAGCATCTCCGCGCTGGTCGCCAGCGCCAGCACAGTCAGCCCGACCGCGCTGTCGGCCAGACCGGTCACCGCCACCACCCGGGTTGCCCCGGCGACGGCCAGCACACCACCGGCCGCCATCGCGACCAGCCCCAGCGCGACCATCGCGACGGCCTTGCCGTCCGGCGGGACCGAGGCGTCCTTCTCGGCCAGCTCGGCCAGCTCGCCGACCACCGGCACCTGTCGGCTGGTCCGCCACACGACGAGCACTGCCCCCGCGTACGCACCAAGGAGCAGGGTGCCCTCGATCCTGCTCACGCCGCCGCCGAGCAGCGCCAGACAGGCCAACACCGCCGCGGCACCGGCCGCGCCGGCGTACCGGCGGATCGTGCGGGTGACCGGCCAGGGCGCGACGAGCGCCGCCAGGCCGAGGGTCAGGGTCGCGATGACCAGGTTGGCACCGAGCGCGTCCCCGACCGCAAGGTCGGGGCGGTCGCGGTACGCGGCCAGCGAGGCCACGATGGCCTCCTCGGGCTCGGCACCGGCGACCAGCAAGGCGAGCGCCGCGACGTGCACGCCGAGCCGCGCGCCCGCCGCCTGCACATGCTCGGCGAAAGCCTCGGCGCCGGCCACCAGCAGCACCGCGCCGACCGTGAGCAGTACCAGGGCGACGAGCACGGTTTCATCTCAGCACGAGGCCGCTGCCTGGTCGTCACACCGGGCCGTGCTCAGGCCACGACGGTGGTGACCGGCATCGAGGAGCTCGCGGGCAGATCCAGCGCCGAGGGGATGCGGCCACGGGTGACCAGCTCGGCGCCGAGCGCAGCGACCATGGCGCCGTTGTCGGTACACAGCCCGGGGCGCGGCACCCGTACGGCGATGCCCGCCGCGGCGGCTCGCTCGGTGGCAAGGCTGCGCAGCCTGCTGTTGGCGGCAACCCCGCCGCCGATGAGCAGGTGGTCGATGCCATGGGCCTGGCAGGCGGCGACGGCCTTGCGGGTGAGGACGTCGCAGACGGCCTCCTGGAACGACGCCGCCACGTCCGGCACGGAGACGGCCGCACCGGAGCGGGCGCGGGCCTCGACCCAGCGGGCGACCGCGGTCTTGAGCCCGGAGAAGGAGAAGTCGAAGCGGTGCCTGTCCATGTCTCGACCGCTGGTGAGCCCACGGGGGAAGGCGATGCTCATCCGGTCACCACCCGTCGCCGCGGCATCGATGTGGGGGCCGCCGGGGAAGGGCAGCCCCAGCAACCGCGCCACCTTGTCGAACGCCTCCCCGGCCGCGTCGTCGATCGTCGCGCCCAGCGGCCGCACCGCGTGGGTCACGTCGTCGACCAGCAGCAGCGAGGAGTGCCCGCCGCTGACCAGCAACGCCAGACAAGGCTCGGGCAGTGGGCCGTGCTCGAGCTGGTCAACCGCCACGTGGGCGGCGAGGTGGTTGACGCCGTAGAGCGGCCGGCCCAGCCCCAGCGCCAGCGTCTTGGCCGCCGCCACCCCGACCAGCAGCGCGCCGATGAGACCCGGACCGCTGGTGACCGCCACGGCGTCGACGTCGTCGAGACCCACGCCAGCGTCGAGGCAGGCGCGCTCGAGGGTGGGCAGCATCGCCTCCAGGTGGGCCCGGCTCGCCACCTCAGGCACCACCCCGCCGAAGCGGGCGTGCTCGTCGACGCTGGACGCCACCGCGTCCGCCAGCAGCTTCGTCCCCCGTACCAGGCCGACCCCGGTCTCGTCGCAGGACGTCTCGATGCCGAGGACGAGGGGACCATCGGGACGGGTCACGACGACATCGTGCCAGGCCGTGCACAACAAAGTTGGCACTCGATGGCGCCGAGTGCTAAGAAATGACTGTGCACGGAGCCGCTCGTCGCGGTGGCGGGCGGCGTAGCTGGATTCTCATAGGAGGTGAGGACCGTGCTCCGCTTCGACCCCTTCCGCGACCTCGACCGGCTCACCGAACAGGTGCTCGGCGCCCAGGCAGGTTCACCCCGCGCGCCCCGGTTCATGCCGATGGACCTCTACCGCTCGGGTGACCACTACGTCCTGCACGCCGACCTGCCGGGCATCGACCCCGGGTCGATCGACCTGAGCGTGGACGGCGGCACCCTGAGCATCCGCGCCGAGCGCACCGCCCGTCCCGACGAGTCGGTGCAGTGGCTGGCCAGCGAGCGCTTCTCCGGCCGCTACATGCGCCAGCTGTCGCTCGGTGACGATGTCGACTCCACGCACATCGAGGCGACGTACCACAACGGGGTGTTGATGGTGAGGCTGCCGGTGGCCGAGCGCGCGAAGCCGCGCCGCATCGAGGTGTCCGCGAGCGACGACCGGGCAGTCATCGAGAGCAGCCAGCAGGCGGCCAACCACTGAGGCGCCGGCGCGCCCGCCCCCCGCCGAGTGGTGCCAACCCGGGCACACCAGGCCGTCCAGGCACCCCGGTTGGCACCACTCGGGGTGCGACGAGCCGGCTAGCGCTTCCTGGCTTGCCGGGCCGCGGCCTTGGCCCGCTTCTCCCGCTCCTTGGCCACGAACTTCTTCGCCCGCTCGCGTTTCTCGGCTGCGTCGAGCTGGGCGGCTTCGGCCAGCGTCGGTGCCGTCCCGCCGTACGATGCCGGCGCCCACCACTGCCCGTCGGGGGTGTCCGGATAGCCGCGGATGGTCTCGTCCAGCAGCGCCGCCATCGACGCCTTGAGCTCGGCGGTCTCGGCGACCGGGTGCGCGCCGGTCGGGTGCAACGGCTGCCCCACCGCGATGGTGATGTGGTGGCCGCGGGAGAAGTCACGCGGGTGGTCCTTGGTCATCATGCGTTGCGTCCCCCACAGCACGGCCGGGACGAGCGGCACCTCGGTCGCCGCCGCCAGCCTCGGCGCACCGGACTTGAACTCTTTGAGCTCCATCGCCCGGCTGATGGTGGCCTCGGGGAAGATGCCGACGACCTCACCCTCGCGCAGGTAGCGCAGCGCCTCCGCGTACGACGCCAACCCCTCGCCCCGGTCGACCTCGATGTGGTGCAGGGACCGCATCAACGGTCCGGCCGCCCGATGGGTGAACAGCTCGCGCTTGGCCATGAACCGCACCAGTCGCTTGCTGGGCTGGGCGGCGAAGCCGCCGAGGATGAAGTCGACGTAGCTGATGTGGTTCAGGGCCAGGACGGCGCCACCGCTGCGCGGGATGTGCTCCGCACCGCGGATGTCGATGGTCATCCCCAGCACCTTGAAGGCGGTCTTGGCGGCCAGCACGACCGGCGGGTAGGTGAGGTCACGCACGGCGCTCACCGTAGGGCCTGTGTGGGCTCAGTGGGCACTCGAGCACCAGCGCGTCCCGCCTGACGGAGTAGTACCCACGCCGCCGGGCGATCTCGGCGAACCCGTACGCGGCATACAGCGCCCTGGCCGCCGAGTTGTCCGTGGCCACCTCGAGCAGCACCCGGGTGCAGCCGCCGTCGGTGGCCTCGTACAGCAGTGCCCGCAGCAGCGCCCCGCCGAGACCCTGACGCCGGTAGGCGGGGGCGACGACCAGCCGCTGCACGTCCGCGGTGTCCCCGACGGCGCGCAGCACCCCGTACGCGGCCGGGCCGCCGTCCAGGACCACACCGCGGCCGGGCTCAGCGACGACCAGCACCGTACGGATGCCGGGAATGCCGGCGAGCTCTCCGGCCAGGGCCGCCTCCCCCCAGGCGTCGGCCCCCATGCTTGCGGTCTCCAGCCGGACCAGCGCGGACAGGTCGCCGGCACTGCCGGGGCGCACGGCAGCTGGCTCAGTCACCGGGGGCCCACCGTGACGTCGGGGCGACGCAGGTAGAGGGGCTCGGCGGGCAGCAGCGGCACCGAACCGGCCACTACCGCGCTGGCCAGCGCCGCGGCCTCGGGGTCGAGCGGTCCGTCGACGACCGGCAGCACCTCGGCGTAGAGCTGCCCACCACGCCCGACGACCACGGCATCGGCGGTGAGCCGGCTGGCCAGGTCTTCCGGCCGGTCCACGCCGGGGCCGCGCGTGCGGCGTCCCGCCGAGTCGTAGCAGGCCCAGTAGACCTCCTTGCGCCGGGCGTCGGTGGCCACGACGAACGGCTGCCCGCCGCGGGCC
>JACCVL010000302.1 GCA_013698185.1 Nocardioidaceae bacterium | reverse complement strand
CCGCTGTGCCGCCCGTCTCGAGCTCGGCGGCGAGCCGGGCCTCGTATGGGCCGAGGTCGCGTCCGATCCTGTGCTCGGGCGCGTCGGTCGCGCCATCGTGCGCGCCGGCGACACCGGCGCACCCGTCGCCGACTCGCTCCAACACCTTGTGGACGACCTCCAGCGGGACCGCCTGGTGGATGCGGACGAGGTCGCGCGCCGGGTCGCGGTGCGCTCGGCAGGCCCGTTGGGGCTGTGCTTCCTGCCGGCGTTCGTCCTCGTCGGCGTCACCCCGACCGTCATCGGCGCGTTCAGCACGCTGCTCGGCTGAGCACGCCGAGGTGGGCGCCGGAGCCGGGTTGTGCACAGGGCCGTACCGCTCACCGGTCGTCCCCAGTGCAGCGGCTCGCCACCACGCGTCCGGTCCGAACCGACCCACTCTTCAGACGTCACACCCATCGCGCTCCGCCCCCGCGGAGCTCCTGCCACGGAGGTTCACCACCAATGCACATCCTCAGCACCCGGATCTCGCTCCGCGCCCCCCGCCGAGACGAGCGGGGGATGACCACCTCGGAATACGCCGTCGGCACGGTCGGCGCGTGTGGCGTCGGCGGCGTCCTGTACGAGCTGGCCTCGTCGGGCTGGTTCCAAGACCTGTTCAAGGACGTCATCGGCAACCTCGTCGGTCTACTGCCGTTCTGAGCTCGTGCGCCACCCGGAGGGGGCCTGATGAGGTTCGGCCCCCTCTGGGCTATTCGGCTCAGCGCAACGACACGTGTTGCAGGCCACTGTGTGAGGAGATCCCTATGCGTCGTCCACCGCCAACGTGTGAGACAGGCCTAGTCACGAGCGAGTACGCCACCGGCACGGTCGGTGCCGGAGCGGTCGGTTGTGCCCTCTATCTGCTGGCACACAGTGGCTTCTTCCAGGACCTCTTTCGGGCCTGGTGGACTGCGATCCGCATCGTCACCGCGCCGGCGCTGCCGTTCCCGCCGGGGTGGTCGTGACCATCGTGACGTCCCGCAGGCACCGGAGCTCTGCCGGCATGGTGACGGCTGAGGCCGCGCTCGTCCTCCCGGTGCTGATCTGTGTCACCGTCGGTCTCGCCTGGTTGGTCCTGATCGCCGCGGCGCAGGTCCAGTGCATCGATGCAGCCCGCGAGGCCGCACGCCTGCAGGCACGCGGTGAGGGCGCCGGGGTCGTGGCCGAGGCCGTGTCCCGCTTGGCGCCCCGGGGTGCACGCTGGGTGGTCTCCGGCAGCGACGGTCTCGTGGTCGTGTCCGTTCATGCAGAGGTGAGCCCTGTGGTCCCGCTGGTAGGCCGGCTGCCCGGAGTCGACCTGGCCGCCGACGCAGCCGCCGCCGAGGAGCCGCAGTGAGCCCGAGCAGGGGTGACCGCTGCGACCGGGGCGTCGCCACGATGCTCACCGTGGGGGTGCTCGCGCTGCTGCTCATGACCGCGGCCACCGGTGTGGGCGTGGTCCAGGTCGTCGCCGCTCGGCATGCCGCCGGAGGCGCCGCCGACCTCGGCGCCCTCGCCGGCGCCTCCGAGCAGCGTCACGCCGACCGGTGCGCCGCCGCCGTCGTGGTGGTGCGGGCCAACGACGCCGAGCCCGTCAGCTGTCGTGCGACCGGGGATGCGGTGCTCGTCACCGCTGCGGTCCGCACCGAGGCGCTGCTCGGCCTGCGCTGGACGTTGCGCGCATCGGCCAGGGCGGGGCCGGTCCGGTGAGGGAGCGTGCCGCCGACCGCCCGCGCCGGCAGCGAGTTCAGCTGCGCGGCGTGGAGGACTGCTGGCCGCCCTCGTCGTCGCGGTGGCCGGTTCCCATCGACCGGCGACCGTCCGAGCTACCCGGCCCCGACCCCTCGTACGAGGTGGTGTCGTTGCGCGTGCGCTCTGTGGTGGGGGCTGAACTGCCGGTGGTGGTGGTCGAGCGGGGCTGGCGGTCGGCGTCCCGTCGTAGCTGCTTGACCTCCTTGCGCCGGCGGTTGCCGCGCCGTGCACCCGCCACCAGCAAGGCGATGGCCAGCAGGGCGAGGACGGCGCTGGCGACCCCGATACCGAAGACGCCCGCGGCGGTGGTGTCGACGTTGAAGCCGGGCAGGTCGAGGCTCACGAGCTCACCGCCTTGGCGGATCACAAGGACCGCGACGACGGCTACCAGGATCAAGATGATGACGGCGAGGACGGCCATCGTTGCCTCCAAACCAGTTGCTGATTCCCGAACTCTATGCCCCGTCGCCAGGGTGTATCGAGTCTGGACACCCGGCCAGCACGGTGTCGAGCAGGGCCACCGCGCCGGACTTGTGCAGCGGCTGGTTGCCGCTGCCGCACTTGGGCGACTGCACGCACGACGGGCAGCCGTCGCCGCAGTCGCAGCTCACGATCGCCGATCGTGTCGTCCGCAGCCACTGTCCGGCGATGGCGAAGCCGCGCTCGGCGAAGCCGGCGCCGCCGGGGTGTCCGTCGTAGACGAAAACCGTGAGCCGGCCGGTGTCGCGGTGCAACGCCGTCGACACCCCTCCGATGTCCCACCGGTCGCAGGTTGCGAACAGCGGCAGCAGCCCGATCGCCGCGTGTTCGGCTGCGTGCGCGGCACCGGGTACGTCCCGGGCATCCACGCCGCACGCCGCCACCTGCGCGGCGTCCAGCGTCCACCACACCGCGGTGGTCCTCAACTGCCGGGGCGGCAGGTCGAGCGGCTCCTCGCCGAGCACCTCGCCGGTGAGCACCCGCCGACGCAGGTAGGCGACCACCTGATTGGTGACCTGGACGCTGCCCAGCGTGATCGTGGCTGCCCCCCACGGTTGCGATGCCCGTTCGCTGACCACCTCGATGTCGGTGACGTCGCGCGCTGTCGTGGTCCAGTCCGGGTCAGCCCGCTCCACCAACGCGCAGCCGTGGTCGAGGTCGAGCTCCCGCACCAGGTAGGTGCGTCCCCGGTGCAGGTGCACAGCACCGGTGTGCACCGCACTATGGGCAGCGCTGGCTTCGACGGTGCCGAGGACTCGCCCGTCGGGATGTTCCACGACTTGCACCGCCGGTCCACCCGTGGACCGGATGTCGGCGAGGTCGCACGCGCGGTCTCGCCGGGTCCAGAACCAGCCCCGGGTTCGTTGCCGCAACACTCCCTCGGCGGCCAGCGCCGCCACCCCCTCGGTCGACCGCGGCCCGAAGAGCTCAAGGTCGGCCGCGGTGAGGGGCAGCTCCTGTGCGGCCGCGCACAGGTGCGGCCCGAGGACGTAGGGGTTGTCGGGGTCGCTGACCGTGGCCTCCACGGGCCTGCCGAGCAGTGCCTGGGGATGCCTGACCAGGTAGGTGTCCAAGGGGTCGTCGCGGGCGATCAGCACACCGGCCGACGAACGGCCACGACGACCGGCGCGCCCGAGTTGCTGCCAGAGCGCGGCTCGGGTGCCCGGGAAGCCGGCCATGAGCACCGCATCGAGGCCGACCAGGTCGATACCGAGCTCGAGGGCGTTGGTGGCGGCAACGCCGACCAGCTGGCCGGCCTTCAGCTGGCCCTCCAGCGCCCGCCGGTCCTCGGGCAGGTACCCGCCCCGGTACGCAGCGACCGCACCGCTCAGCCGCTGGTCGACATCGCCCAGTTGACGCTGGGCGGCCAGCGCCACGGTTTCGGCACCTCGCCGGGACCGGACGAAGGCAAGGGTCCGCACGCCGTCGAGGACGAGGTCGGTGAGCAGGTCGGCCGTCTCGGCCGGTGCCGAACGACGGACCGGTGCTCCCTGCTCACCGGTGGCCGTCGTCAGCGGCGGCTCCCACAACGCCAGCGCACCCGGACCGCGCGGCGACCCGTCCTCGACGACCGCCTCCACGGCAAGTCCGGTGAGGGTCGACGCGCAGGCGTCGGGCTCGGCCACGGTGGCGGAGGCGAGCACGAACGTCGGAGACGCACCGTAGTGGGCCGCCAGCCGCCGCAGCCGCCGCAGCACCTGGGCAACGTGCGAGCCGAAGACCCCCCGGTAGTGGTGGCACTCGTCGACGACGACGTAGGTGAGCCCGGCCAGCAACCGGGCCCACCGGCTGTGCCCGGGCAGCAGGGAGCGGTGCAGCATGTCGGGGTTCGTGACCACCCAGGTGGCATGGTCGCGAGCCCAGTCGCGCTCACTGCGCGGAGCGTCCCCGTCGACGGCCACCGCGCGCAGGCCACGGACCGCACCGCCGACATCGGTGAGCGCTGCGAGCTGGTCGTGAGCCAGTGCCTTCGTCGGTGCGACGTACAGCACCGTGGGCGTGCGGTCGCGAGGGCGGACCGGCGCGTCGACTGCCGCCAGTGTGCTCAGGCCGGGCAGCAGGTATCCGAGTGACTTGCCGGACCCGGTGCCCGTGGCCACCACGACATGGCGACCGCTCCAGGCTCGCTCCGCGGTCTCGACCTGATGGCTCCACGGCCAGTCGATGCCATGGGCACGGAAGCTCTCGACGACCTCCGGCGGCACCCACGTCGGCCACGGTGTCGGCTGGCCCTCTCGCGCCGGCCAGCGCTCGAGATGCAACAGCCGGCCCTCGCGGCCAGGCAGGCTCGCCAGCCGTTCCAGCAGCGTCACCGGATCGCCCGACCAGAGCCCCGCCGCGGCGGTCGCCTCCCCTACCGACATGATCACCGGAGTCTCGCACGCATAATGACTGACACCTGCGCCCCGCCGCACCATCGTGGTTGAATGCCCCGGCGGTCACCTGGCAGGCGAGCCCTGTCGGCTGCGCATCCAGACACGAAGGAGACTCCGTGGACCTTTCGCTGCAGACACGCAACGAGGGGGACTGGACGGTTGTCGCCGTCGGCGGTGAGATCGACGTCTACACCGCGCCCAAGCTGCGCGAGGCGCTGGTCGAGCTGGTCAACGAGGGTCGCTTCCAGCTGGTCGTCGACCTTGAGCAGGTGGACTTCCTCGACTCCACCGGTCTCGGCGTCCTGGTCGGCGGCCTCAAACGCGTACGCGCCAACGACGGCAACCTGCGAGTCGTCTGCACCCAGGAACGGCTGCTGAAGATATTCCGGATCACCGGCCTGACCAAGGTCTTCGCCATTCACGAGTCAGTTGCGGCCGCGACGAACGCCTGACCCCCACCGTGACCACGGTCCGTCTCGAGCTTGTTCCCGACGCGGCGCTCGTGCGGCTGGCCCGGCTCGTCGCGGTCTCGGTGGCCCGCCTGAACGGCCTTCACGAAGACACCGTCGAAGACATCCGGCTGGCTGTCGGGGAGGCCTGCGGGCGTGCCGTCGCCGTACATCTGCGTCACGGTGTCGCCAAGACCATCCAGCTCAGCTTCACCGACGGCCCAGGACTGACAGCCAGCATCGTCGACCGCGTCAGGCAACCCCCCGCCAGCGGGTCCGAGGCTGTCCGCCTGCTGCGGGCCGGACCGGGTCGGCCCCCCGGCGCCGGAGACGTCCTCGGTCCCGACGGTGCGCCGGCGGTGCTCGCGCTGTTGGAGGGCCTCGCCGACCGGCTGGACATCAGTACCGGGGCGGCGGGAACCTGCGTCGAGATGCGCTGGGACGCCGACGACTGACCCGCCGTACCCAGCCCGCCTGACCAAGCGTCCGCCCCCGTCGGCTACCGTTCGTGCGCCCCCGCACGTGCGTGGGCCGGCGCCTGTTCCTGCCCGTGTCCCGACGTCTCGACCGCCGCGGCACGCATTGGCGACACGGTGGCCGTCGTCGAACGGGGTGCTATCCCCCGTGGAGGAGTACGCAATGTCGCGGGTCCCCCTCGCCGCCACCGGCGTGGACGTGTCCCTCGACGGCGCCAACACCACTGTCGTCGTCGTCGTCGCCGTGATCGCGCTCGTCGCGCTGGTCATGGCGGGGGTCTTCCGGCAACAGGTGCTGGCAGCCGACGAGGGCACCGAAAGCATGAAGACGATCGCCAAGGCGGTGCAGGAGGGGGCCTCGGCCTACCTCACCCGGATGTTCCGCACGCTGGCGGTGTTCACCGTCGCCGCGTTCGCGCTGCTGTTCGTGCTGCCTGGTGACGCTGACATCCGCATCGGACGGTCGATCTTCTTCCTGGTCGGCGCCGGCTTCTCGGCGGCGATCGGCTACCTCGGCATGTCACTGGCCGTGCGCGCCAATGTCCGGGTCGCCGCGGCAGCCCGGGTGGGGGACCGCGACCTCGGCATGCGTGTCGCGTTCCGCACCGGCGGTGTCGTCGGCATGGCCACGGTGGGGCTCGGCCTGCTGGGCGCCTCGGTCGTGGTGCTGCTGTACGACGGCGAGGCGCCCAGTGTGCTGGAGGGCTTCGGCTTCGGTGCGGCGCTGCTGGCGATGTTCATGCGCGTCGGCGGTGGCATCTTCACCAAGGCAGCCGACGTCGGCGCCGACCTGGTCGGCAAGGTGGAGCAGAACATTCCCGAGGACGACCCCCGCAATGCCGCGACCATCGCCGACAACGTCGGCGACAACGTGGGCGACTGCGCTGGCATGGCCGCCGACCTCTTCGAGTCCTATGCCGTGATGCTCGTGGCGGCCCTCATCCTGGGCTCGGCCGCGTTTGGTGCCGACGGTCTGGTCTTCCCGCTCATCGTGCCCGCCATCGGCGCGCTCACCGCCATCCTCGGCGTCTTCATCACCAAGCCTCGCGCCGGTGAGGGTGGCCTGACGACCATCAACCGGGCGTTCTACATCTCGGCCGGGGTCTCGGCCGTACTGTCCACGATCGCCGCATTCGTCTACCTGCCGACCTCGTTCGCAGACCTCGACGGCGGCATCGTCGACGGTGAGGGCAACCCGGCGTTCATCGCGGTGGCCGCGGTGCTGCTCGGCATCGTGCTGGCGGCGATCATCCTGTCACTCACCGGGTACTACACCGGCACCGACCACCGGCCGGTCAAGGACGTCGGCAAGACCGCGCTCACCGGCGCCGCCACCGTCATCCTGTCGGGGCTCTCGGTCGGCTTCGAGTCGGCGGTGTACACCGCTCTCGTCATCGGTGGCGCCGTCTTCGGGGCCTTCCTGCTCGGCGGCGCCTCGGTCACGGTCTCGCTGTTCGCGGTGGCGCTGGCCGGTACCGGCCTGCTGACCACCGTCGGCGTGATCGTCGCAATGGACACCTTCGGCCCGGTCAGCGACAACGCCCAGGGCATCGCAGAGATGTCCGGCGACGTCGACGAAGCGGGCGCGCAGATCCTCACCGACCTCGACGCGGTGGGCAACACCACCAAGGCCATCACCAAAGGCATCGCGATCGCCACTGCTGTGCTGGCGGCGACGGCGCTGTTCGGGTCCTACACCGATGCCATCGTCACCGAGGCCGGTGACGCCATCGACCCCGACGAGCTCTTCTCCGTGGTGAACCCCGACGTTCTCGTCGGCGTCGTGATCGGTGCCGCGGTCGTCTTCTTGTTCTCCGGGTTGGCGATCAACGCCGTCGCGCGGGCGGCCGGTGCGGTCGTCTTCGAGGTCCGCCGCCAGTTCGCCGAGATTCCGGGGATCATGGCGGGCACCGGTCGCCCCGAGTACGGCAAGGTCGTCGACATCTGCACCCGCGACTCGCTGCGCGAGCTGGCCACCCCCGGCGTGCTCGCGATCCTGGCACCGGTCGCCGTCGGCTTCGGACTCGGCGTCGGGCCGCTGGCGGGGTTCCTCGCCGGGGCGATCGGCACCGGCACGCTGATGGCGGTCTTCCTCGCCAACGCCGGCGGGTCGTGGGACAACGCTAAGAAGCTCGTCGAGGACGGCTCGCACGGCGGCAAGGGCTCGCAGGCGCACGAGGCCACCATCATCGGCGACACCGTCGGTGACCCGTTCAAGGACACCGCTGGCCCGGCCATCAACCCGCTGCTCAAGGTGATGAACCTGGTCTCGCTGCTGATCGCCCCCGCGATCGTGTCGCTGTCGATCGGCGACGACGCCAACCTCCTGCTGCGACTGGCGATTGCCGTGATCGCAGCGGGCATCATCGCGGTGGCGCTGGTCATCACCAAGCGCCGACCGGTGTCGATCGGCGACGCCGACGAGAAGGCCGGCGCCACCGCGGCCAGGGCTGCCTGAGCTCACCCGCGGTTCGTGCTCCGGCGCAGGCGCGAAGGCAGCAGCCCGTGCGCCAGCCGCCGGATCCGGCCGGACAGCCGGCTGGACGCGCCCGCGACCAACCGGCCGGTGCCGCTGCGGTCGCGTTGAGCCTGCGCGACGAGCAGCTCTGCCAGGGCGTACGCCGCGGCATCGACGACCTGATCCGGTGGCGGTGCCGCCACGGCACCCGCGTCACCGTGCACGGGCCGCAGCTCGTCCAGGTCCCCGACCACGTGATAGCCACGCTGGGACACGGCGTTGATCATGTTGTCGGCCGACTCATCGAACCAGCCGCGCAGCTCGTCGGGCACCCGGGCCCGATCGCCCGCAAGGCGGGCAGCCAGGACCTTCTCGGCCAGGCCGCCCTTCACCAGCGGGGCGTAGTCGGGCCAGTCCAGCCGGTCGTCGAGAGCCTCGTTGACGCGGCGTACGAGCTCGGCGTCAGCCAGCCCGAGCGAGGCGTTCGCGCGTGGTGCGGCGGCGTCGTAGTCGCCGGGCACCACCCCCAGCACCACGCAGAAGCGCTCCCACAGCAGCGCGGAGGGCGACCCCGGCGGCGGCACCGTGATCAGGTGCACCCGCTCGGGCGGCACCCGCTGCGACCAGCGCGCCAGCACCTCGGCAGTGTCCTGCTGTCGCCAGAAGATCCTGGCCCCCCGGCCCTTGCGGGCACCGGTGACCTGGTCCAGATAGCGCTCGTAGGACAGCGTCTGGTTGTTCTTGACCATCTCCTGCCACACCGCGGGCACCTGTCGGCCGAGGTCTCGGGCAGTCAGCACCACGTGCACGTCCTCGTGGCCGATGTCGTCGAGTGCCCGATCGATGACGTCCTCGGGTGTTCCGGCGAGCAGCTCATGGGAGACCACCACCCGCTCCCCCTCGAAGGCCCGGACCTGGCGAGCCAACCGCTGCCAGGCACCCCGCACCGCCGGATCGTCGTAACCGCCGAAACGAAGCCCGCGCAGGTCGAGCGTTGCGCGAAAGTGGGCGTCGGCGCCCTCGCCGGGATACAGCACGCCGCCAGCGCGCAGCCTGGCCCGGTTGCGGAACAGCACAGCCTGCAGATACGTGGTGCCGGTCTTGGGCGCCCCGATGTGCAGATAGACGCGGGTCATGGCAGACGTCCTTCGACAAAGAGGGCGCCGGGTGCGCGCCGGGGTGCTCAGCGGTGGAGCGTACCGGAGCGGGCCTAGCCTGCCGTCCCATGAACTGCGCCGCCCGCCGCTCGTCGCCCCTCGACCTCGACCTGCTGGGTGCCGCCGAGGTCGACCAGCTGCGCGCCGCCCTGGCGGGTGTGGACTACACCGTGGACGCCGTCACGGGGCTGCTGGGCAGTGAGGCGCAGGCCGCCTTGATGCGCGATGCGACCGTCCCCGGACTGCGCGCGACGGATGCCGAGCAGGTGGCCGGCACCCCGCTGGCCACGCTGACGCGGTTGTGGCCCCTGCAGGCACCCATCGCTGCCGGCGACGCCGAGCGCGCGCTCCCCGGTCTGGTCGGACCGCTGGTCGCGGCCGGGATGCTGAGCCGCGACGGCGACCTGGTGCGCGCGCTCGTCGATGTGCGGCCGTACGGCGACGACGACCACGACTGGTGGGTCGCCTGCGATCTGACCCCCGGTCTCGACGGCAGCGACCGGCGCGTCGCCTCCGACCACGTCCTCGGGGTCAGCGCGGCGTCGACGACACTCGCCCAGCTGGCCCTGCGTACCCCCGTCGACCGCGCGCTCGACCTCGGCACCGGGTGCGGGGTGCAGTCGCTGCACCTGGCCGCACACGCCGACACGGTGGTCGCCACCGATGTGAACCCCCGCGCGCTGGCGATGGCTCGCCTCACCGCATCGCTGTCCCAGCAGCCGGTCGACCTGCGCGACGGCTCGTTGTGGCAACCGGTCGCCGGTGAGACCTACGACCTGGTGGTGACCAACCCGCCGTTCGTCATCTCCCCCGCGACCGGCGAGCGGCTGGTCTACCGCGACTCGGGGCTGCCCGGCGACGAGGCGGTACGACGCATCGTCACCGGCGCCCCGGCACACCTGACGCCGGGCGGCTGGTGCCAGGTGCTCGCCAACTGGGTGCACGGCCGGGGGCAGAGCTGGGCCGAACGGGTCGGCGGCTGGCTCACCGACGGTGGCTGCGACGCCTGGGTGGTGCAGCGCGAGGTGCTCGATCCGGCGGCGTACGTCGAGATGTGGCTGGCCGACGCCGGGCTCGTCGGCCACCCGCAGTGGTCGTCGCGCTATGACGCGTGGCTGACCTGGCTCGATGCCGCCGGCGTCGAGGCGGTCGGGATGGGCTGGCTGTGCCTGCGCCGCGCCGATGGCGCCGACCCGGTGCTGCGGATCGAGGATTGGCCGTACGGCATCGAGCAGCCGGTCGGCCCGGAGGTCGCCGCCTGGGGCTCCCGGGTCGACGTGCTGAGCGGCCTCGGCGACGGCGAACTGCTGGCCAGCCGCCTGGTCCGCGCCGCGGACGTGGTGCAGGAGACCTACGGCGCCCCTGGCGCCGCGGACCCGGCCCGCATCGTGCTACGCCGCGGGCGGGGGGTGCGACGCGCACGGGAGGTCGACACCGTCGCGGCCGCCCTGGTGGGAGTCTGCGACGGCGAGCTCAGCCTCGCCCAGGTGCTCGACGCGTTGGCAGAGCTGTTGGGTCACGACCCGGCCGTGCTGCGCGCCGACTATCCCGAGATCATTCGCGGGCTGGTCGAGGAGGGCTGGCTCGGGTGGTGAGCCCTAGCGGCACCACTTGTCGAACGCGTACGGAGTGTCGGTGTAGATGCCCTGCACGCCGGTGTTCGCGATCCCCGCCCAGTAGTGGTCCCGGGACGTGTCCCGCGGCTTGTGGCCGCGGCGTGCCCAGACCAGGGCGCCGGCGGAGTTCGCCCGCCGCACGAGCCGGCGGCTCAGCTGGCGGGGCAGGATGAGCACCGCGGCGGCCTTGTGCGCTTCGATGCTGGAGGCGT
>JACCVL010000292.1 GCA_013698185.1 Nocardioidaceae bacterium | reverse complement strand
CACGCGCGATCTCCTCGGGACGACACAGCCGGCGGACCGGGATCTGCGACCGGATCCTGTCCAGGACCTTCGCTGGGACGCTGTCGAGCATCTCGGTGGACACGAAGCCCGGCGAGACGGTGTTCACGGTGATGCCCACGCCGTTGTCGTCGAGCTTTCCCGCCCGCTCGAGGAGAAAGGCCGCTTCCTTAGCCAGTGTCTTGGTGAGCCCGAGCATGCCCGCCTTCGAGGCGGCGTAGTTGGCCTGCCCGACGTTTCCGGTCTCGCCGATCACCGAGGAGACGAAGATGATGCGACCGGTGCCACGTTCCACCATATGCTCCAGCGCCGGTTGAGCCATGTAGAACGAGCCGGAGAGGTTGACCGCGATCACAGAGTTCCAGTCCTCCGCCGACATCTTCAAGGCCATCTTGTCGATGGTGATGCCGGCGTTGTTGACCAGGATGTCGAGCTGGCCGTATTGGTCAAGCACCTCTTGCACCACCCGTTTGCAGTCCTCGGGGTGGGAGACGTTGCCCTGGTGGACGCTCGCGCGCCCCTCTCCGGCGAAGTGCTCCTGGAACTGTTCGACGAACTGCTCGGCTCGCGCCCGATTGCCGCTGTAACCGGCGGCGACCGAGGCTCCCTGGCTGGCCAGGCTCCGGCAGATGGCAGCTCCGATCCCGCGGGTGCCGCCGGTGACCAGGGCCACCCGTCCGGACAGCTTGTCGCCGGCCATGGCTGATGACACGCGGTCCGACTTGACGTCGAGAGCGTTCACGGTGCCGCCTCCGATGTTGCCGACTGGTTTCCGCTGATTGTGGCCAGGTACAGGTCTGCGCGCCAGACCCCGTCCCACCGTTGGCGCGGCACGGGCCGACGATCGACCGACCGCGGCTCGGCCGCCCGCCCCCGCGGGCCTCACCTGCGCCGCTGACCCGCCGGTGACCTGCGCCACGTTTACGTGGCGAGGAGCCAGCCCCCGGAGCGCGCGGCGCTGTGCGCGTGCCGCCGTCAGTCGCGCGCCGCCGTCTGTAGTGCCGCACCCACCCGGTCATGACGGTCGAGCTCGGCCTGCACCGGCACCACGACATGGGTGTGGGCCACTGCGGCGATCGACGTATGCATGGCCCGCGCGGCCGCCCGAGATCGTCGCCGGGCGAAACCACGGGCAACGACTCGGGACACCGCCGCCACCACGACACCCAGCAGCAGTCCGGCCACCAGGAGCAGCGTGGGTGTCGGGATCCCCTCCGTACGCGGTGTGTCTGGCAGCGGCAGCTGCAGCCAGCCCAGTGCGGCCAGTGCGAGCAGCCAGCCCAGTCCGACCACCGCGCAGCCCAGCAGCAGCCACTGCAACACCCGCACCGGCGTCCACCACCAGGCCCGGCTGGTCAGGTCGAGATCGGTGCCGACCACGGCCTGGTCCAGCGCGTCCGTGAGCTCGTCGCGGCGGCTCGTCGAGGCCGAGCGGACAGCCTGCGCCCACGGCCGCGAGAAGCCGACCGAGGCCTCGTCGGCGACAGCTCGCACCGCGGAGTCGACCGCGGCCCGCTGCACCGGGCTGGCCGCCGGCAGCGAGGAGCGCACCAGGGTCCCCGAACCCTGCGCTGTCGCGAGGCGCAGGTCGCGCAGGTCGTCTCGCCGCAGCCGGTGCAGCCAGCGCGTCGGTGGCCAACCGGTCTCGTTGCGGGCGCGTGCGGCGAGCGAGCGCTCCAGGGCGCGAGTGACGACGGGCACGCCGGCGGCAGCCGCCAGCGCGCGCACGAGTGCGTCTTGGTCGCCTCGGTCCAGGTGCGCCAGCTCGCCGGCGGAACCCTCGCCGCGGTGCTCCTGGCGCACTGCTGCGGCAGCCGAGCGCAGGTCGGCGTCCAGGCGTTGCTGCAGCGCCTTCTTGGCCGAGACCCGCTCGCCCAGTGCGGCGGTGAGCTCGCCGATGCCCTCACCGGTGAGCGCCGAGGTGGCCAACACCGCCACCTCGCCCAACCCGTCGGCGCCCAGCAGCCGGCGGACGTCGGTGAGGGTGGCTTGACGCTGGTCGCGCGGAACGGCGTCGACGTGGTTGAGGACCACGAGCATCACCTCCGCGTGCGAGGCCATCGGCCGCAAGAAGCGCTCGTGCACGGCGGCGTCGGCGTACTTTTGCGGATCGAGGACCCACACCAGCAGGTCGGCGTGGTCCACCAGCCGTGCCATCTCCACGTGGTGCGTGACCTCGGTCGAGTCGTGGTCGGGCAGGTCGAGGAGCACGAGCCCCTGCAGCTGCTCGTCCTCGGGCCGCGCCGGGCCGTCCAGCACGCTGTGCCGCGTGACCTGGTGCCGCTCACTGATGCCGAGCCAGCCGAGCAGCTCGTCGGCGCCCTCGGGGGACCAGGTGCAGGCGGTCGTCCACGACGTGGTGGGGCGGCGTACGCCGACCCGGGCCAGCTCGACGCCGGCCAGCCGGTTGAACAGCGACGACTTGCCCGACCCGGTCGCGCCGGCAAGCGCCACCACGGTGTGCTCGCCCGACAGGCGCAACCGGTCGTGGGCGCGGTGCACGACCTCGTCGGCGCGGTCGAGAACGGCGTCGCCGAGGCGTCCACGCGCGGTGGTCGACACCTCCTGCAGGGCCTCGGCGCGCTCGAGGG
>JACCVL010000273.1 GCA_013698185.1 Nocardioidaceae bacterium | reverse complement strand
GGCGCCCGGCGCCGGGCGCACCGTTGCGGTCCTGGGGGAGATGCGCGAGCTGGGCGACACGGCGCGCGAGGAGCACGACGCGGTCGGCCGGCTGGCCGTACGGCTCGACATCTCCCAGCTGGTCGTGGTCGGCGAGCAGGCCCGGCCCCTGCACCTGGGTGCGTGCCTCGAGGGGTCCTGGGACGGCGAGTCGGTGCTGGTGGCCGACACCGCTGCCGCCATCGACTTCTTGCGTACCGACCTGGCCCCGGGGGACATCGTGCTGGTCAAGGCATCCCGCGCCGCCGGACTCGAGCGAGTGGCCGCCGCCCTGCTCACCGACGATGAGGTGGCTGCCGAGAGCGAGGCCAGGCGATGAGGGCGATCCTGCTCGGCGGGGGGCTGGCGCTGCTCGGCACCCTGCTCGGCACCCGGCTGGCGATCCAGGCGCTGGTCAAGCGTGGCTACGGCCAGCTGATCCGCGACGACGGACCGACCAGCCACCACACCAAACGGGGCACGCCCACGATGGGGGGGCTCGTGATCATCGTCTCGGTGGTCGCCGCCTATGCCCTGGCCAAGCTGCTCACCCAGGACGCGCCCTCGGCGTCGTCGTTGCTGTTGCTCTTCTTGTTCACCGGTCTGGGACTCGTCGGCTTCCTCGATGACTGGATCAAGATCTCCAAGCAGCGCAGCCTGGGGCTGCGCAGCACGACGAAGATGGGCGGGCAGACGCTGATCGCCGTCGTGTTCGCCGCCCTCGCGCTGCAGTTCGAGGACGAGAACGGGCGGATGCCGATCTCGGCGGGGGTGTCCTTCATCCGGGACTTCTCCTGGCAGCTGCCGACCGTGGCCGTCGTGGTGTGGGTGCTCATCATGGTCGCGGGCACCAGCAACGCGGTGAATCTCACCGACGGCCTGGACGGTCTCGCCGCCGGCGCGTCGGTCATGGTCTTCGGTGCCTACACGCTGGTCAACATCTGGCAGAACAACCAGAACTGCGCCACCCGGCCGGGGCCGCGGTGCTACGAGGTCCGTGACCCGCTGGACCTGGCGGTGGTTGCGGCGGCGATCACCGGGGCCTGTTTCGGCTTCTTGTGGTGGAACGCGTCGCCGGCCAAGATCTTCATGGGCGACACCGGTTCGCTGTCGCTCGGCGGCGCGATGGCCGGCATTGCGATCATGACCCGCACCGAGCTGCTGTTGCTCGTCGTCGGCGGGTTGTTCGTGACCATCACGATGTCGGTGATCCTGCAGGTCGGCTGGTTCAAGCTCAGCAAGGGCAAACGGCTGTTCCGGATGGCGCCGCTGCAGCATCACTTCGAGCTGCGGGGTTGGGCCGAGGTGACCATCGTCATCCGGTTCTGGATCATCTGCGGTCTCTGCGTCGCCGGGGGTATGGGCATCTTCTATGCCGAGTGGGTCGCGGGGGCGTGAGCGCGCTGCAGCCGCCTGCCTCGGCGACGCCGTCGTGGCCCGGACTGCACGTGGTGGTCGCCGGTCTCGGCGTCAGCGGGTTCACCGCCGCGGACACCCTGCTACAGCTCGGGGCGGTGGTGGCGGTGCTCGCCGACCGCGACGACCCCGAGGCACGCGAGCGGGCCACCATCTTGGAGGTGCTCGGCGCCGACGTCCGCCTCGGCGCCGGCGCGATGTCGTCCCTCCCGCCCGGTGCCGGTCTTGTCATCGCCTCGCCGGGGGTGGCCCCGCGAACCCACCTGCTGGACCAGGCGGTGCGCACGGGGGTGCCGGTGTGGGGCGAGGTCGAGCTGGCCTGGCGGCTACGCCCGATACGCGCCGACGGCACACCGGCACCCTGGCTCGCCGTGACCGGGACCAACGGCAAGACCACCACCGTGCAGATGCTCGCGGCGATCCTGCGGGCGGCGGGGCTGCGCAGTGCAGCCGTCGGCAATGTGGGCACCCCGGTCCTGGAGGCGGTGCGACACCCCGAGCCCTACGACGTGCTCGCCGTCGAGCTCTCGAGCTTCCAGCTCCATACGACCTCGTCGCTGTCCGCCCAGGCATCGGTGGTGCTCAACGTCGCCCCCGACCACCTGGACTGGCACGGCTCGTTCGAGTCGTACCGCGCGGCCAAGGCCCGCATCTATGAGCGCACGCAGGTCGCGTGCGTCTATCCACTGGCCGACCCGGGGGTCGAACAGCTGGTGCGCGAGGCCGATGTCGTCGACGGCTGCCGCGCGATCGGCGTGACTGCCGGGGTGCCGCCGGTCGGGTCGATCGGCGTGGTCGACGACGTCCTCGCCGACCGGGCCTTCGTGGCTCGGGCGGATCGCCAAGCCGCCCCGCTGGGCTCCGTGCACGACATCACCCCGCTGGCGCCGCACACGCTCCTCGACGCCCTCGCCGCCACCGCGCTGGCCCGAGCCCACGGGGTCCCCGCCACGGCCGTGGGCGCCGGCCTACGCACCTTCCGTCCGGACGCGCACCGCATCGCCGAGGTCGGCGTACTGGACGGCGTGCGGTTCGTCGACGACTCCAAGGCCACCAACACCCACGCTGCTCAGGCGTCGCTGTCGGGGTACGACCCCGTGGTCTGGGTGGCGGGCGGACTGGCGAAGGGCGCCCGGTTCGACGACCTCGTGGCGTCGAACCGCGACCGGCTGCGGGCGGCGGTGCTGATGGGTCGCGACCGAGGCGTCATCACCGACGCGTTGCGCCGACACGCACCGGATGTCCCCGTGATCGAGGTCGGGGGCGGCGAGACTGGCGGTCAGGTGATGGACCGTGTCGTCGCCGCGGCGGCGTCGGTGGCGCACCCCGGTGACACCGTGCTGCTCGCCCCGGCATGCGCGTCGCAGGACCAGTTCCGCGACTACGGTGCCCGAGGCGACGCATTCGCGGCGGCGGTCCGAGCCCGTGGGGGCGGTGCTCCGCCTGAGTGACCGGCCAGACGACGGACAGGAGGCGCCCAGGTGGCGATCAGGTCGCCCGATCGCAGCCGCAGGTCGACCGGTTCCACGGCCCGCGAACCGGCCGTCGAGGAGCGCTACCCCTGGTTGGCATCGCTGAAGGTCCTGCTCGACCGACCGCTGACGTCCTACCAGCTGGTGCTCGGGGTGACCGCGCTGCTGCTGTCACTGGGCCTGGTGATGGTGCTGAGCGCCAGCTCGGTGACGTCGCTGACCACGGAGAACAACTCCTACGCCATCTTCGCCAAGCAGGCCGTCTGGGTGGCGGTCGGGCTGCCGACCGCCTGGCTGGTGTCGCGGTTACCGGTCCGGCTGATCCGCGGCTTCGCCTGGCCAGGACTGCTGGTGTCGATCGCCTTGATCGGGCTCACGTACGTGCCCACGCTCGGTGTGAGCGTCAACGGCAACCAGAACTGGCTGGCCCTCGGCCCGCTGACCATTCAACCCTCGGAGGTGGCCAAGCTCGCCATCGTGTTGTGGTCGGCCGACGTCTACGCCCGCAAGGACCGGCTGCTGGAGGACTGGCGGCACCTGCTGGTGCCGGTCATGCCGGTCACGCTGCTGGTCGCCATGCTGGTCGTCGGCCAGCAGGACCTCGGCACCGCGCTCGTGCTGTTCGCCATCATCCTCGGCACCTTGTGGGTTGTCGGCGCGCCGATGCGGCTGTTCGTCGGGGCGATGCTGGCCGCGGTCGGGGTCGTCGCCTTCCTCGCCAGCACCGACCGCGAGCGGGTGGAGCGCATCACCACCTTCCTCGACCCCTTCTCCGACCTGCAAGGTGGCGGGTGGCAGGCGGCGCACGGGTTCTTCGCGCTCGCCTCCGGCCAGTTCTTCGGTGTCGGTATCGGGGCCAGCCGGCAGAAGTGGGGGACCCTGCCCGCGGCGCACACCGACTTCATCTTCGCGGTGATCGGTGAGGAGCTCGGCCTGTTCGGGACGCTGGTGGTGCTGTCGTTGTTCGGGCTGCTGGCCTTCACCGGCTTCCGGATCGCCATGCGCACCACCGAGCCCTTCGTCCGTTACGCCGCGGCCGGCATCACCGTGTGGCTGCTCGCCCAGGCGCTGATCAACCTGGGGATGGTGCTCGGCTTCCTCCCGGTGATCGGTATCCCGCTGCCCTTGGTCTCCTACGGCGGCTCGGCGTTGCTGCCCACCCTGGTGTCGCTGGGCATGCTGCTGGCCTTCGCCGGCACCGAACCGGGCGCCAAAGCTGCCCTCCGCGCGCGCCGCCGGCACCGCGGTCGTCGCATCGGGGCGAGTCTGAGTGCCATCCGGGTGCGGCGGTGAGCCTGCGCGTGCTGCTGGCGGGTGGCGGCACGGCCGGGCACACCTCGCCGCTGCTCGCGACCGCCGCTGCGCTGCAGGAGCTGGCAGACGTCGACATCGCCGTGCTCGGCACCCCTCGAGGCGTCGAGAGCCGTCTGGTGCCGCAGGCGGGCTACCCGCTGGAGCTGGTGGCGCCGGCCCCGCTGCCGCGCCGGTTGTCGGTCGACCTGCTCAAGCTGCCGGCGCGGCTGCGGGGCACCGTCACCCAGACCGCGGCCGTATTCGACACGGTCCGCCCGCAGGTGGTCGCCGGCTTCGGCGGCTACGTCAGTGTCCCGGCCTACCTGGTGGCGCGGCGCCGTCGGCTGCCGCTGGTCGTGCACGAGCAGAACGCCCTGCCCGGGCTGGCCAACCGGCTCGGCGCCCGCTGCACGAGGCACGTCGCCACCAGCTTTCCCGACACCCCGCTGCCGCACGCCACCATGGTCGGGTTGCCGCTGCGCCGACTGATATCCCATCTGGACCGGACCGGTGCTCGTGCCGAGGGGCGCGCGGCGTTCGGGCTGCGGCCCGAGCTGCCGACGCTGCTGGTCTTCGGCGGGTCGCAGGGGGCACGCCGGCTGAACCAGGTCGTTGCCGGCGCGGCGGACGTGCTGGTCGGGGCCGGCATCCAGGTGCTGCACGTCAGCGGGCCGGGCCAAACCGTCGAGGCACCCGCCGGCCCGGGCTACGTCGTCGTGCCCTACGTCGAGCGGATGGACCTGGCCTATGCCGCCGCCGACCTCGCCATCTGCCGGGCCGGGGCGAGCACCGTGGCCGAGGTCGCGGCCGTCGGTTTGCCCGCGGTCTTCGTCCCGCTGCCGATCGGCAACGGGGAGCAGGCGCGCAACGCCGCCCCAGTCGTCGCCGCCGGCGGCGGGCTCAGCATCGGCGACGCCCAGCTCACGCCCGGCTGGGTGCGTGATCACGTCGTCGCGCTGCTCGGTGACCCGGACCGGCTGGCGCTCATGTCGACTGTTGCGGCCGGTCTCGTGCCGCGTGACGGCGACGTCCGGCTGGCCGAGCTGATCCTCGCGGCGGCCCGCCGATGAGGGTGCCGGTTCCCGATCCGGTCCTGCCCGCAAGCCGGTTGGGGCGCGTCCACCTCATCGGCATCGGCGGTGCCGGACTGTCCGGGATCGCGCGACTGCTGCTCGCCCAGGGCGTCGAGGTCAGCGGTTCCGACGCCACGGACAGCGCGACGCTGCAGGCGCTGGTCGCCGAGGGGGCACGCTGCTACGTCGGGCACGCCGCCGGCCAGCTGGGCGACGCGGACACGGTGGTCGTCTCGACCGCCGTCCGCGAGGACAATCCCGAGGTGGCCGAGGCCCGCCGCCGCGGACTGCGGCTGGTGCCCCGCTCGGCCGCACTGGAGTCGGTCCTGCAGGGCCGACGGGTGATCGCCGTGGCCGGTACGCACGGCAAGACCACCACCACCTCGCTGCTCACGATGGCGCTGCTGGGGGCGGGCGTCGACCCGTCGTACGCGATCGGCGGCGAGCTCGCCGACACCGGTACCAACGCGCACCTCGGTGCCGGGGAGCTGTTCGTCGTGGAGGCCGACGAGAGCGACGGGGCCTTCCTCGTCTACTCCCCGCAGGCGGCGGTGGTCACCAGCGTGGACTCCGACCATCTGGACGTGTGGGGCAGCGAGGAGGCCTACCGCAACGGCTTCGTCGACTTCCTCGACCGGCTGGTCGAGGGCGCGTTCCTCGTGGTGGCAGGCGACGACCCCGGCGCCCGGGCGCTCGGCTCGGAGGCCTGCTCGCGGGGCATCGAGGTGCTGCGGGTGGGATCGGGCGCCGGCGACCACCTCCGGCTGGGCGACACCGTCGCCGATGCGGGGGGCTCGCTGACCCCGATCCATCGACCGGACCGCGCGACGCTCAGCCTGCGGCTCCAGGTGCCCGGACGTCATTACGCCGTCGACGCGGCCCTGGCCCTGGCCGTCGGCCTGCGGCTCGGGCTCGACGAAGACCTGCTCATCGGCGGCCTCGCCTCGTTCACCGGCACCCGTCGGCGGATGGAACTCAAGGGTGAGATTGCGGGTGTGCAGGTCTACGACTCCTATGCCCATCACCCGGTCGAGATCGCCGGTGACCTGGCCGCGGCCCGGTCGCTGGTGGGCACGGGTCGACTGTTGGTGTGTTTCCAGCCGCACCTGGTGAGCCGCGTACGCGTCTTCGGTGCGGCGATGGGCGCGGCGCTGGGGGCCGCCGACGAGGTGGTCGTGCTGGAGGTCTACGTCGCGCGCGAGGATCCCGAGCCGGGCGTCGACGCGGCGCTGGTCGCCCGGTCGGTGCCGTTGCCGGGCGAGCAAGTGCGCGTGGCCCCCGAGCCCGAGGAGGTCCCCGCGCTGCTGGTGTCGCTGGCCCGCCCCGGCGACCTCGTGCTGACCCTGGGCGCGGGCGACGTGACCGAGCTGGCACCGAAGGTCCTCGCTGAGCTGGGTAGGCGCCATGGCGGTCGGTGAGCGGCATCGTCCCTCGCAGCGGGCGACCGCTGGGCCCCCGTCCGGGTCGACCGTGCTGGCCTCTGCCCGCACCCGCTTTACGCGGCGACGCTGGCGGGGCCGGGTGGGGCGCTGGAAGACGCTGCTGCTGGTCCTGGTCGTGGCTGCTCTGGTGGGCGGGGCAGCCTGGGTGCTGTGGTTCTCCGCCTACGTGCGGGTCGACGAGGTGGCGATCCAGGGTCTGGACAGGCTGTCGGAGGCCACGGTGCGCAGCACCGCCGACGTACCGGTCGGGGAGCCCCTGATCCGGGTCGACCTCGACGCGGCCACCGAGCGGCTGCAGGCGCTGGCTCCGGTCGCCTCGGTCGAGGTCTCGCGGGCCTGGCCGCACACGGTCCGGATCACCGTCACTGAGCGTCAGCCGGTGGCGGTGCTGGCCGAGAACGACACCTATCGCGCGCTGGACCGGGACGGGGTGGTGTTCCGTCGCTTTCCCGACCCCCCGCCGGGGCTGCCGCTGGTCCGCGCAGATGAGCTGGCAGCGGCCGTCAAGGGACCTGCCGGTGCGGCGCGGGCTGACGCGCTGCGCGAGGTCGCAGCGGTCGTGGAGGCGCTGGACGCCTCGGTGGCCCGCCGAGTGGACCATGTCGAGGTGGCCAGCCTCGACGCCATCGAGCTCGTGCTCCGCGACGGGGTACGGGTCCGGTGGGGGAGCGCTGCGGACTCCGCGGCCAAGGCGGAGGTGCTGACCGCGGTGATGCGGGTGCCCGCATCGGCCTATGACGTGTCGGTGCCGTCGATGCCCACCACGTCGGGCTGAGCGAAGGCGCGGACAAAGTCCGTGGACGTCCCGCGTGTCGTGCGCGCACAGACAGCAGCGCTGCGTACGGTCCTGTTTCAGGTCGAGGTTGACATAACTATAACCCTCTACTTGAGGGTGACGGTTTCTCCGCCTCGATGACCCGTAGTCGAACCGAGACGAGAGGTGCCGTCATGGCAGCACAGAACTACCTGGCCGTGATCAAGGTCGTCGGGATCGGCGGCGGCGGCGTGAACGCGGTGAACCGGATGATCGAGGTCGGGCTGAAGGGCGTCGAGTTCATCGCCATCAACACCGATGCGCAGGCCCTGCTCATGAGCGATGCCGATGTCAAGCTCGACATCGGCCGCGAGCTGACGCGCGGTCTTGGCGCCGGCGCGGACCCCGACGTCGGCGGCCGGGCGGCCGAGGA
Source organism: Nocardioidaceae bacterium (assembly GCA_013698185.1). Classification (GTDB taxonomy): domain Bacteria; phylum Actinomycetota; class Actinomycetes; order Propionibacteriales; family Nocardioidaceae; genus JACCVL01. The sequence goes on along the minus strand of JACCVL010000273.1, from coordinate 862 downwards.
CCACTCCGAGGACATCGAGGAGGTCATGAAGGGCGCCGACATGGTCTTCGTGACCGCGGGCGAAGGCGGCGGCACGGGCACCGGCGGCGCCCCGGTCGTCGCCAAGATCGCCCGTTCGCTCGGGGCGCTGACCATCGGCGTCGTGACCCGGCCGTTCGCCTTCGAGGGGCGGCGCCGCGCCAACCAGGCCGAGGAGGGCATCGCAGCCCTGCGCGAGGAGGTCGACACCCTCATCGTGATCCCCAACGACCGGCTGCTGTCGATCAGCGACCGCAACGTCAGTGTCCTCGACGCCTTCAAGCAGGCCGACCAGGTGCTGCTGCAAGGTGTCTCGGGCATCACCGACCTGATCACCACCCCCGGCCTGATCAACCTCGACTTCGCCGACGTCAAGTCGGTGATGTCAGCGGCCGGCTCGGCCCTGATGGGCATCGGCTCGGCGCGCGGCGAGGACCGTGCGGTCGCCGCGGCCGAGATGGCGGTGTCGAGTCCGCTCCTGGAAGCCTCGGTCGACGGTGCGCACGGCGTGCTGCTCTCGATCGCGGGCGGCTCCGACCTTGGCCTGTTCGAGATCAACGAGGCCGCGGCGCTGGTCTCGCAGGCGGCACACCCCGAGGCCAACATCATCTTCGGCGCGGTGATCGACGACGCGCTCGGGGACGAGGTACGGGTGACGGTGATCGCGGCGGGCTTCGAGGGCGGTATGCCCAAGCGCCGCGAGACCAGTGAGCCGGCCCTGCGGCGGGACTCCGCACCGCAGCCCGTCCGCCAGCCCCAGCAGGGGCCGCCGCCGGCGTATGGCAGTCGTCCCGTCGCCCAGCCGGTGCCGGAGCAGCCCACCCGCCAGCCCCAGCAGCAGCCC
>JACCVL010000266.1 GCA_013698185.1 Nocardioidaceae bacterium | reverse complement strand
GCGTCGGACACCACCCCCAGCGGCCCCTCGCCGCGCGAGACGTCGTTGGTCACCAGCTCGGCGATCCCGGTCACGAGGGTGCTCATGGCTCGTCCCACAACGGCGTGATCGCGCCGGCCAGCAGCCGCCCGACGTCGCCGAGCAGGTGCCGGCCGTCGGCGACGACGACCCGGCCACCGACCACGACGGTGTGGACGTCGGGCGCCGCGGCGGACAGCATCGCCTGGGTCGGCGCCGACCCGGCCGTACGGCGGCTGTCGAGCCGCACCGCCACCAGGTCGGCCAGCTGGCCGGGCGCGATGCTCCCCGCGTCGGTCCATCCCAGCGAGCGGTGCCCGTTGACGCCGAGCACCTCGACCAAGTCGGCTGGGCTGAAGCGACCGCGCTCACCGGAGGCCAGCCGCTCGTAGGACTCCACCAGCCGCGCCTCACCCAGCAGGTCGGTGCTCGCGTGCTGGTCGCTGCCGACGCACAGCGGCGAGCCGGCGTCTCGCAGCCGCCGGAACGGCCCGATGCCGTCGGCGAGGTCAGCCTCGGTGCTCGGGCACGCGCACACCGCGGTCCTCGATCCGCCAAGCAACCCGACGTCGTGATCGCTGAGATGGATGGCGTGCACGGCGGTCGTCCGCGGCCCCAGCACCCCGTGCTCGGCGAGCAGGGCGGTGGGGGTGACCCCGTAGAACTGCAGGCAGGCAGCGTTCTCCTGCGCCTGCTCCGACAGGTGCACGTGCAACGGGGCTGCACCAGCCGCCGCGGCCACCGTGCCCAGCTGCTCGGCAGGGACCGCGCGCACGGAGTGCACCGCCGCACTGAGGCGCAGCCCGGCCCGAGCCGGCAGCGCTTCCATCCGGGCGGCCCAGGCGTCCGCATCGGCGTCGGCGAAGCGCACCTGGACGTCGTCGAGGCCGGTGTGCCCGCCGGCACCGAGACCCCCAGCCAGGTAGCAGGCGTCGAGCAAAGCCAGCCGGACACCGGCGTCGTCGGCGGCCTGCACCAGCGCCTCGGACATCGCGTTGGCATCGGCGTACGGCCGCCCGCCCGCGCCGTGGTGCAGGTAGTGGAACTCTCCCACGCAGGTCACGCCCGCCAGCGCCATCTCGGCGTACGCGGCGCGGGCGAGCGCCAGGTAGGAGTCGGGGTCGAGCCGCTCCGCGACGGCGTACATCCGCTGCCGCCAGGTCCAGAACGTCCCGCCCCGGTCGTGGGTGCGGCCGCGCAGCGCCCGGTGGAAGGCGTGCGAGTGGGCGTTGGCAAAACCCGGGAGCACCAGCCCGGCCAGCCGCCGGTCACCGGCAGCCGGCGTGGCCGACGGCTGCACCCCGGTGATGCGCGAGCCGTCGACGGTGACGCGGACGGCTGCCACCGCGGTGTCGTCGAGCCACGCGTGCTCGCACCAGTACGCGGTCACGCCAGGTGCTCCACGACCCGGGTCAGGGCCCGTACGCCGGCCAGGCAGTCGTCGAGCTCGGCGTGCTCGGCGGGGGAGTGCGAGACGCCGGTCGGGTTGCGGACGAACAGCATCGCGGTCGGGACCCCGGCGGCGGACAGGATGCCGGCGTCGTGCCCCGCCCCGGTCGCCAGCACCGGTGCGGCCTTACCGTCGGACCCAGCCAGTAGGTCCGCCAGCCGATCGCGCAGGGCCGCGTCGAAGTGTGTCGCCGGCGTCCACGACTCCGCTGCCGGCGCCACCCCGGCCGCGGTGCCCACGTCGGCGACCAGGGCCTGGACGTCGTCGGCGTCCGGCCCGCGGGCGTCGAGCCAGGCGGTGACGGCGGACGCGACGGCGTTGACCCCGCCCGGTTCCACCCTGAGCTTGCCGATCGTGGCGAGCGCGCGGTGCCGCTCGGCGGCGGTGCGGGCCGTCTGCACGGCCGCAGCCAGGTCGAGCATCGGGTCGACCCGGTCGGCCAGCCGGGTGGTGCCGGCGTGGTCGGCGCGACCGCGCAGGTCGAGCCGCCACCGCCCGTGCGGCCAGATGGAGCTGGCGACACCGAGCGCCGCGCCCTCGCCGCCTGAGGCATCCACCAGACCGCGGCCCTGTTCGACGTGCAGCTCGACGAACGTGCCCACCCGGGCCAGGGTCTCGTCGTCACGGCCGAGGTGGGCGGGGTCGTGTCCGGACGCCCGCATCGCCTCGGCCATCGACACCCCGTCCCCGTCGGTCAGCCTGCGGGCATGGTTGGCGTCGAGGGTGCCGGTGAGGATGCGGGAGCCCGCGCACGCGACCCCGAAGCGCGCGCCCTCCTCGTCGCTGAAGCAGGCCACGCCCACCGGCCGCCGCGGCTCATAACCCTGCTCGCGCAGGCGGTCCACCGCGGCGAAGGCCGACACGACCCCGAGCGGCCCGTCGTAGGCTCCGCCGCTGGGCACCGAGTCGAGGTGGCTGCCGAGCACCAGACCGGGCCGGCCGGCGGCCGCCGCGGCGTCCGGCTCGCCCCACCATGCCCACAGGTTGCCGGCGCGGTCGCGTACCACATCCAGGGCGCGCTGCCGGGCGGTTGCTGCGAACCACTCCCGCAGCGTCGCGTCGGTGGGAGTCCAGGCGAACCGGCGGTAGCCGCCGCCAGCCGCCCGGCCCACGGAGGCGAGCTCGGCCCACATCTGCTCGAAGCTGCTCACCCCTCGGCGCCCTCGGTCATCGGGATCCGTACGCCGCGCTCGGCGGCAATCTGCTCGGCCCGGTCGTAGCCGGCGTCCACGTGCCGGATCAC
>JACCVL010000260.1 GCA_013698185.1 Nocardioidaceae bacterium | reverse complement strand
GTGCTGGACCACCAGGGCCTGCTGGCCCGGGCGCGGGCGGCCGCCGAGGCGATGGGGCTCACGACCGGTCGGCGGCTGCTGGCCGCGGCGCCGCCGTGCAGCACCGACGGGCTCGTGCACAGCGTGCTGGCACCGCTGGTCGTCGGGGGGTCGGTGCTGCTCGTTCGCGGCCGCCAGGACCTGGAGGCCGCAGGGGGCCTGGCCGACCTCGCGGCTGGCGAGGAGGTTGACGTCGTGGCCCCGTTAGGGTCGCGTCCATGACGTGGATGGTGACCGGCGGAGCCGGCTACATCGGGTCGCACGTGGTGCGGGCCTTCGTCGCGGCCGGCGTGCCCGTGGTGGCCTTCGACGACCTGTCCAGCGGTCGGGCGAGCTTCGTGCCCGCCGACGTCCCGCTGGTGCGCGGCACCATCCTCGACGCCGCCCTGCTGGGTCGCGCCGTCGAGGAGCACGATGTCGACGGGGTCGTGCACACGGCTGGCTTCAAGTACGCCGGCGTCTCCGTCGAGCGCCCGCTGCACACCTACGAGCAGAACGTCGAGGGCACCCGTCGGCTGCTCGCCGTGATGACCGACCGTGGGGTGGAGAACATGGTGTTCTCCGGCAGCGCCGCCGTCTACGGCACGCCCGACGTCGACCTGGTCACCGAGGACACCCCCAAGGCACCGGCCTCGCCGTACGGGGAGTCCAAGCTCATCGCCGAGTGGCTGCTGGCCGATGTCGCCCGGATCGGCGACCTGCGGCATACCAGCCTGCGGTACTTCAACGTGGTGGGCTCGGCCTATCCCGACGTCTTCGACGCCAGCCCGCATAATCTGGTGCCGATGGTGCTGAAGACCCTGAGCGAGGGCCGGACGCCGCGGATCTTCGGCGACGACTACGACACCCCTGACGGCACCTGCGTGCGTGACTACATCCACGTGGGCGACCTGGCCGACGCCCACGTGGCCGCCGCGGGCGCCCTCGCGGTCGGCCGCGAGCTGGCCCCGGCGTACAACCTCGGCAGCGGCGACGGCATGTCGGTCGCCGAGATCATGCAGTCGATCCGACGGGTCAGCGGCGTGGACTTCGAGCCCGAGGTCCACGATCGTCGACCGGGCGACCCCGACCGCATCGTGGCCGCGGGAGACGCCGCCGCCCGCGACCTCGGCTGGTCGATGTCGTACTCCGTCGAGGAGATGATGGCCTCGGCCTGGCGGGCGTGGTCGGCGGCCAGCGCCACCGCCTGAGCCTGAGCCTGAGCCGGTCAGCTCCCCGACAACGCGTCCTGCAGCCGCGTCGCGCGCCTGCGGATGCGGGGAAGTTTCTCGTACAGGTACCTGCCCGGACAGGCGGTCGAGCCGGCGTCCCGGTGCCCGTTGATGGCGTGCAGCGCCAGCCCGTCGACGGTGACCCGGCTGCTGGCGTCGATGCCCTCGCGGCTCAGCTTCCAGGCGAACAGCCGGCCGTAGGCCCGCAGCATCGGCCGCGCCGGCCGGACCAGCTCGAAGTTGCCGATCGCGGACATCGCGAAGCTGTCCTCGTTGTAGCCGTAGGTGTGCGCGCCGATGATGGGCTGACCGATGCCGCCCCAGCGCCCCTCCCAGACCCGCCCGAAGCGGTCGACGAGGAAGTTGTAGCCGACGTCGCTCCAGCCCAGGGACTGTGTGTGGTAGGCGTAGATGCCGCGCATGATCGACGGCACCTCGGCGCGCGTGTAGGCGTTGGCGTTGACGGTGTGGTGGGCGAAGGCCACCCGGATCTTGCCGTAGCCGGCGAAGCCGTTGCGCATGCGCTCGTCGGCGCCCCACTGCGCGCGGGAGTAAATCCCCGGTCGCGACGTGACCGTGTCCGACCCGTTCGTCGGCCGGTACGAGGGGCTGCGACGTTCGGCGGCTCGCTGGGCCGCGCTGGGACGCCCGGGGTCGATCACCGAGAGCGTGAGGTCAGCCGGGAGGCGCCGGCCGGCCGCTGCGGTGACCTTGACCTGAACGGCGTCGACATCGCCGACGGCAACCGGATCGGTGCCGGGGATCGCCTGGTGCGCCTCGGCGCTGCCCGGGGTGGGACCGTGACCCTCGCCGGTGGGCATCGGCTGCCAGCGCGACCAGTCCCTCCCCGACTGCGAGCGGACGAAGAACTCCCGGCCTGCGACCGAGCTGCCCGGAGCCCAGGTGACGCCCACGGTCGCGTACCCGGTTGAGGGCACCACCGGGAACAAGATCGCGACGTCGTCGAGGTCGCCGGCCGACAGCCGGCGTGCGGCGTCGGGGTCCACGCCCGTGAGCGCCACCCACTTGACCGTGGGGGTGAGAGCGGGTGTACCGGCGCCGGCGACCGCCGGCGACCGGAGCAGGTCGCCGGTGGCGAGACCGGCGGCGGCGAGTGTGGCCCCGGTCAGGACGCGACGGCGCGGCAACGGGGCAGAAGAGTGGGGGGCCATGGCCATCCTTACGGAAAGGAGTCACTTGCACACCCATGGTCACATCCGCCACCCCTGGCCCCGCGCGCCACCGCTGAACTACAACCGTGTGGTGGATACCGGACCGGAACGGACGGTCACCTCCCCACCTCTCAGATCTCGCCGCCCTCGGCATCCTCGTCGTCGTCCTGG
>JACCVL010000252.1 GCA_013698185.1 Nocardioidaceae bacterium | reverse complement strand
AAGCTGTTGCCCGGCTCGATCACGCAGAACTCGTTGCCTTCGGGGTCGGCAAGCACCACATGCCCCTCCTCCGGGCGTTGCCCGACATCGATGTGCCGAGCGCCAAGACCGAGCGATTTCGCCACCGTCTGCTCCTGGTCCTCCAGGGATGTGCTCGTCAGATCGAAGTGCATCCGGTTCTGGCCGGCCTTCTTCTCCTGGCTCAAGAGGAATCGGATCCGGAACCCGGTGTCATCGCTCGGCAGGAGCGCGACGCCGTCGTCGTGGCGGTCGTCGGTCGCCTCCCATCCCAGGACGTCGGCCCAGAAGCGCGCAAGACGCAGCGGGTCGCTCGCATCGAAGCAGAGCGCGACGAGGTCACATGTCAAGGGGTTCTCCGATCCGCTGGCTCACAGCCAAGGGCCTTGCCCTGTCGTCGGGGAAGCAACGCTAAGACGCTCGGGGACTGCGACGCAACGCGAATCTGTCAGAGGACAACCCTCGTGGCGCACGCCTGCGTCACTGCAGCGGTCACTACCGTGACCCGGCCCTCCACGGCAGGGGTGCCGGTCCACCAGTGCGTTATTCCGGCTCCCCTCTGTTGTCAGCCGGCGGTCTGGAGGGGTTGCTTGGCCGCGGTTGACCACCACTTGGCCACCACCAGCCCTGACACCTGCGGCGGTGATCCAGCAGGCGATCGTCGAGCGTGACCGGCAGCGCCAAGACCCGCGCCGCCCGCCAGCAGCGGGTGCGGTGTCACGGCAGCAACACCGTGGAGTCGCCGAACTCGTGCCACAGGTATCGCTCCTCCACGGCGGCTCGATAGGCGGCATCGACCAGGGCGGGGCCGGCGACGGCGTCGAGCAGCAGCAGGTGGCTGGCCTCGGGCGTGTGCAGGCCACTGACCAGGCCGTTGACGGCGCGGGCGGGCCGGTCGGGGCTCAGCACCAGATCGGTCCAGCCACGGGCGCCGCGGGTCTGGCCGTCTGGGTCGGTCGCGCTCTCCAGCGCCCGGACCACAGTCGTGCCGACTGCGACGACCCTGCCACCCGCCGTGCGGGTGCTGGTCACCAGCTGGGCGGTGCTGTCGGGCACCCGGTAGCGCTCTGGAGTCGGTGGCTCGTGCAGCTCCGGGCTGGACAGGCCGGCGTGCAAGGTGACCGGCGCCACGTGTACGCCCCGCGTCATCAGCCGCACCAGAAGCGCAGCGGTGAACGGGCGGCCGGCGCTGGCCATCTCGGCGCTGCCCGGCTCGTCGGCGTAGACGGTCTGGTAGTCCGGCAGCGGCCGGGGTGCGGCGAGGTAGTCATAGGCCACCGGTCGTCCGTACGCGCTCAGGTACGCCAGCAGCACCACCTGCGGGGTCGGGGCGGCCCGCCACAGCCGGCTCGACCCGTCGGGCGCGGTCGGCGCCGGGTACGGCTCGCACAACGCCAGCTGCACGCCCCCAGGCAGGGCCAGCCGCAACCCGCGACGCGCTCCACTGTCGGGACCGCTGCGGCGCGGCTCGACGATCCAGGTGCCTGCCTTGCCCGGTCCGGCGACGTGGACGACGACGGCGCGCCCGTCCGGCCGGGTCGCGTCCAGCGCGGCGGGGACGGTCGCTGAGGTGTTGACGACGACCAGGTCACCGGGGCTCAGCTGGTCAGGCAGGTCGCGGAACTGTCGGTGCTGCACTCCCTCGGGCCGGGCGACGAGCAGACGTACCTCATCGCGCTCCAGCCCGCGCAGCTCGGGCGGGGCCGTGGCGATGCTGCCCGCCGGCACGACGAATCGACTGGTCACAGCGCTGCCGCGGCCGCAGCGAGGTCTGCGGCGCGGTAGCGGCCGCTGGGCAGGTCGCCCTCGACGAGGCGGAGCAGTGCCGGCACCACGGTGGACGGCTCGGGCCGGTCCCTGATGTCTTCACCCGGGAAGGCGGCCTGGTGCAGGTCGGTACGCATGTCGCCGGGGTCGACGGCGTAGACCCGCAGCTCGGGCAGCTCGACGGCGAGCACCGCGCTGAGATGGTCCAGCGCCGCCTTCGAGGAGCCGTACCCACCCCAGCCGGCATAGGGTTCGACCGCGGCGTCGGAGCTGACGTTGAGCACCCTCCCGCCGCCGCTGCGCAGGGTGCCGAAGAGCAGCTGCAGGAGCCCTAGCGGCGCGAGGGTGTTGACGGCGTACACCCGTTGCAGGACGTCGAGCGGGTGGGCGGTCAACGGTGGGAGCGGGCTGGGGCCGAGCTCGCTGGCGTTGTTCACCAGCAGGTCGAGCCTCCCGGCGTGCGCGACCGCCGCCGCGAGGCCCTGTCGGTGCCGCGGGTCGGCGACGTCGCCGGCGACGGCGGTGACCTGCGTCCGACGCGAGAGCTCGCCGGCCACCGCGGCCAGCCGGTCCGGGTCGCGAGCGGAGAGCACGAGGTGCCACTCGCGGACCGCCAGGGCGGTGGCCAGCGCCCGCCCGAGGCCGCGCGATGCGCCGGTGACGAGGGCCACCGGCGAGCCAGCTGCTGGTGTCTGTGATGCCATGACGGGCACACTGCTCCTTGAAGTCCACTTCAAGTCAAGAGGAGAGCCGGACATGCGTGCCGACGACCTGCTGAGCATCGGTGACGTCGCCCGCCGCGCCGGCGTGGCCGCCTCCGCCCTGCGCTACTACGAGCGGGTGGGACTCGTGTCCAGCGTGCGCACCGCCGGGGGCACGCGGCGGTATCCGCGCAGTGTGCTGCGTCGCCTGGCGTTCGTGCGGGCCGCGCAGAACGTCGGGCTCTCGCTCGAGGAGATCCGCGATGCGCTGGCGACGCTGCCCGACGGACGTACCCCGACGGCCGCCGACTGGGGGCGGCTCTCGCGCGGCTGGCGCGCCCGACTCGACCAGCAGATCGACGGCCTGATCGCCCTTCGCGAGGGACTCAGCTCCTGCATCGGCTGCGGTTGCCTCTCGCTGCGCCGGTGCGCGCTGTCCAACCCCGGTGACACCGCAGGGGCCACCGGGTCGGGCGCCCGCTACCTGCCGCCGGCACTACGCCGCACGGGCACCGCGTCGTAGCTCACGCGATCGGGTGGGTCGCGCTGCCGACGGGATGCGTCAGGGTTCATCAGGACGCGTCGTGGTCGGGGCGGCGAAGACCGCGGTGGCGGTGACCGCCGTGGCGACCAGGAACGCGGTGGTGGTGCTGGTCGCCTCGGTAATGGCTCCAAGGACGGCGGCTCCGACCGCTTGCCCTGCAGTCAGCGCGATGAACAGGCTGGCGGTGGCCTGCCCGGAGGTCCTCGGCCGCACGGCGCTGGCCCAGCCGATCAGGACGCCGCTTAAGGCGGTGTAGGAGCCTCCGAAGACAGCCATGGCCAAGGCGGCCGCCGCGACGCTCGACGGTGCGACGGCCAGTAGCGCCGTGCCTGCGGCGGTGAGCAGGACGGTGAGCACCCAGGCGCCGCGTAGACCGAGTAATCGAACGGCGTCACCACTGAGGGTGCCCAGCACGCTGGCGCCACCCAGGACGCACCACAAGAGGGCTGTGGTGCGCGGCGGCAGTCCGCCGGTCGTGGTGAGCACGTCGCGGCCGAAGGTCCACACGGCTGCGCTGCCGGCGCCGGCGGCAGCGGCGGCGAGTGCGGGCCGCAACAGATCACGTGCCACGTACGCCTGCCGTGGCGGTGACAGTCGCGGCTGCGGTGTGAGCGGCTCGGGTCGGGGCGGGCAGGCAAGCTGCGTCCCGACGGCTGGGGTGGGTACCGGCACGGTTACGGCGTGCGCCGCCGCCCCTGGTGGCCAGCGCGTGGCGTAGTCGGCCCAGGTGGTGGCGCCGAGGGCGGCCAAGGCCGCAGCTGCCCAGGCCGGGCGCCAGCCCTGAGGGGCGATCACCACGACCAGGCTCCCGACCACCACGCCGATGCCGGTGCCCGCGTTGACGATGGCTTGCGCCCGTGCGGTGTGACGTGCTTGCACGGTGGCGGCCACGGCAGTGACCAGCGCGGGAGAAGCTGCGCCGGCACCACTGCCGGACACCAGGACGCCCGCGGCCAGGGCGGCAGGCGTCCAGGACGCAGCGACCAGTGCGGAGCCGACCGCGGTGACGCAGCCAGCCGACCACAGCGCCATGCGCGCGCGGGACCGACCGATGAGCTGCTGGGCGACCGCTGCCGCGGCACAGTAAGCCAGGAAGCTGCCAGCTGCGATCACGCCGGCCGTGTGCGCAGACAATGCGAACTCGGTGCTCAGCTGAGGGAGGTACAGGCCATACCCGAAGCGGACCAACCCGTAGGTGACGGCGATGAGGTTGGTACCCGCGGCAACAACCGATCCAGCTGGGCTGACGAACGACAGTGGCATCAGTCTGGATCCTGACTGTAACGAACGTTCCGATCGAAGTGATCGTTATAGTAGGGGAATGGTTGGTCGACGTACCACCCCACCCGCGCGCGAGCGGCTGCTCGACGCGGCCGAGGAACTGTTCTACGAACGGGGGATCGCCGCGACGGGGGTTGACGCCGTGCTCACCCGGGCACGGGTGGCGCCGGCCACGCTGTACGCCCATTTCACCGGTAAGGACGAGCTGGTCGCGGAGTACCTGCGACGGCGGCATGAGCGCTGGCGTGGTACGTGGGACGAAATCCTGGCCGCTCGGGACGACCCGCTCGAGCGGGTTCTGTCGGTGTTCGACGCCCTGGAGGTCCTCGGGCAGCGTGGGAGTTCCCGTCGCGGGTGCGCCTTCCTCGGCGCCGCGGTGGAACTGCCCATGGTCGACCACCCAGCCCATGCCTGGCTCGCGGCCGATACCCGACTGCTCCACCAGCGACTGCACCAGCTCGCGCGGGACAGCGGGGCCGCCGACCCTGACGCCCTGGCCGCCGAGTTGCTGCTGCTCTACGACGGCGCACTCGCAGCGCGAGCACGCGCCGACATCCTCTCGACCAGCCACGACACCGCCGTGGCGCTAGCGAGGAGGGCTGCAGTCGCCGCCGTGGCACGACACGTCCAGGCGGAGCGCGCGTGAACGGTGGCGCCCGTCGCGCTGACAGGAGTCGAGGAGGATGCCAGCATGATCACGCTCGTCGTCGCTCACACCGGGCAGCTAGACCCCGCTGCCCTGGTCGCGGCCCGCTCTCTGCTCGAGGGTGTCTTCGAGGGAGAGTTCACCGACCACGACTGGGAGCACTCCCTGGGTGGAGTGCATGCCCTGACCTGGGCGGGATCTGAGCTGATCGGGCATGCCTCCTTGATCCAGCGGCGGATCCTGCACCGGGGTCGGGCGCTGCGCACGGGCTACGTCGAGGGCGTGGGAGTTCGGGCGGACGTTCGTCGCTGCGGACACGCCTCGGCGATGATGACGGCGCTGGAGCGAGTGGCAGCTGCCGCCTACGAGCTGGGTGCGCTGGGAGCCACTGACG
>JACCVL010000037.1 GCA_013698185.1 Nocardioidaceae bacterium | reverse complement strand
AGCTGCTTGACCTGCTTGCTCACGCAGTCCTCTCTCCTTCGGGCACGGCGACACGTCGGCCGCGCACGTGCCGTCGTCCATGGTAGGCGCGTCTGGGCGGCCTGCCGAGCGTCGTCCGCCACCCGGCCCGTCGTTCAGCCCTCGTCGAGCGCCTTGCGTTCGTCGTCGGACAGCTCGAGGTCGGCCGCGGCAGCGGAGTCGCGGATGGTCTGCGGCCGGCTCGCTCCCGGGATGGGCACCAGCCGCGAGGACAGCCCGAGCAGCCAGGCCAGGCACACCTGCTGCGGGCTCACGCCGTGGACCTCGGCGATGTCGGCGAACGCCTTGTGCTCGGTGCCCAACCGGCCAGCCCTGCCCCCGGCGCCGCCGAGCGGGCTCCACGGCAAGAACGCCAGCCCGAGCTCGTCGCACACCTCGAGCTCCGGCAGGCTGGAGCGAAAAGCCGGCGACAGCTGGTTCTGGACGCTGACCAGACCGGCGCCGATGACCTCGTAGGCCGTCCTGATCTGGTCGGGGTCGGCGTTGGAGATCCCCACGTGCTGCACGAGGCCGGACTCGTGCAGCTCCTTGAGCGCACCCATCGTTTCCTCGTACGGCACCTCGGGATCCGGACGGTGGTGCTGGTACAGCCCGATCGCCTCGACCCCCAGGGTGCGCAGCGAGGATTCGCAGGCTGTCCGGAGGTGCTCGGGCCGGCCGTTGAGCGTCCAGTCGCCGGAGCCGCTGCGCACGTGGCCGCCCTTGGTGGCGACCAGCACCTGGCTGGTGTCGCCGCTGTACGACCGCAGCGCCCGCGCCACAATCGCCTCGTTGTGCCCGTGGGCGAAGCCGCCGCCCTCGACGGTGTAGGCGTCGGCGGTGTCGATGAGGCTCACGCCCGCGTCGAGAGCGGCATGGACGGTGGCGTCGGCGCGGGCGTCGTCGGGGGCCGGGTCGATCGACAACGGCATCGCGCCTAGGCCGATCGCCGAGACCTGGACGGGACCGATGGCGCGCTCGTGCATGCGGATTACCTCCTGGTGGGCGTGGTGTACCGCGAGCCTATTGCGATGAGCCGCGCCGACAAGTCGGCCGGCTCCTAGACTCATCGCCATGAGCGGACCCCGGGCGCGCACGGACGAGGTCGAGCTTGGCGGCACCCGCTGGCGCGTCCATGACCTGGCGCTGGCGTGCTGCGCGCTGGAGTACGCCGCGGCCAGTGTGCGGCTGCAGTCGGCGCGCGCGGGAGCAGACGACTCTGACGTCGCCCGGCATTTCGACCTGCTGCCCGCAGGCCCCGAGCAGGCAGATGTGCTGGTCGTGTCCGGGACCGTCACCGACGCCATGGCACCGGCCGTACTGGCGGTGTGGGACCGCCTGGGCCGCCCGCGGTACGTGCTGTCGTTCGGTTCCTGCGCCAACTCCGGGGGGCCGTACTGGGACTCCTACTGCGTGACCAAGGGCGTCGACCAGCTGGTGCCGGTCGACGTGTACGTCCCCGGCTGCCCGCCACGGCCCGAAGCGCTGCTGGCCGGGCTGGCCCAGCTGCGCCGCCAGGTGGCCGGGGTGCCGGCGTGAGTCCCGGGTGGCCGGCTCGGGTGGCCACGGCGCTGGCTGCGGAGGTGCATGACGACTTCGGGCTGGCCCGCGTCGACGTGGTGCCGGGGCACTGGGCGGATGCCGTGCGGACCGCGCGCGACGAGCTCGGCTGCACGTTCTTCGACTGGCTCACCGCGGTCGACGAGCTGCACGACGGGTACCGGGTCGTGTGCCACCTCGCGGTGCCGCCAGCCGGCGGGGCGCCGATCCAGGTGCTGATGATCCGCACCCTGCTGCCGCGCGACGAGCCGGTGGTGGCGTCGGTGGCCGGTGTGTTCGCCGGCGCCGGCTGGCACGAGCGCGAGGTGAGCGAGATGTTCGGCGTGGTGTTCGCCGGCGGCACCGGAGGGCGGCTGCTGCTGCCACCAGGGTTCGTGGGACACCCGCTGCGCAAGGACTTCGTGCTCGCCTCGCGGGTCGCCGCGCCCTGGCCGGGAGCCAAGGAGCCCGGGGAGTCTGATGCCTCGCTCGCCGACCCGGCCGACCCGGCCGCCGGGGCAGCCAACCGGTCCGGCCGTCGCCGCAGCCGGCCCCGGGCGTACCCGAGCCGGGCGACTGGGGCCCCCGGGAGCCAGGTACGGCCAAGCGCGGTGTCCGGTGAGCGAGCTGCCGCCGCGGTCGCGAGGTGTGATCGCGCTGGTCGAGGACAGCTGCACCTCGTGCATGCTGTGCGCCCGTGAGTGCCCGTCGTGGTGCATCCACATCGACAGCCACGGCGTGACCGAGGTTCCGCCCGAAGGCGGGCGGGCGCGTACGACCGCCGTGCTGGACCGTTTCGCCATCGACTGGTCGCTGTGCATGTACTGCGGGATCTGCGTCGAGGTGTGCCCGTTCGACGCGCTGGAGTGGGCCCCCGCCCACGCCTACGGGGAGTCGGACGCCGGCGCGTTGCTGCACGAGCGGGAACGGCTCGGCGACTGGCTCGGCTGACATGCAGGTATTCCTCACGACATGCGTGGTGGTGGCGTGCTGCGCAGCGAACAGCGGCGTGGCCGGCTGGACCGTGCGTGGCTGGGATGCCATGTACGTGGCACTCGCCGAGGCACTCGGGGCCGTGCTCGTCACCACCGACCGGCGGCTCGCCACGGCCGCCACCCCCGCCGCCGGATCGAGGCCATCGGCGCGGCGCGGGTGGACGAGGATCGAGGCGGATCGGCGTGAGCTTTACGTGGCGGCGGGCAGGCGTGACTCGCGCCGGCGGGTCAGCGGTAGTTGGTGAACTGTGTCCGGCACCTTGCTGACCAGCGCGGATGCGCTTGAAACGTCGTCTGACCTGCGATTACTCCGCTCAGTAGTTGCCGACGTTTCGCGTCGTCTGCCGTGCTCTCGTGCCCCGAGTGTGCCCCGAGCACTGACCCGCGGGTCAGTAACAGCGACCGCCGCGGCCACGGCGACTGACCCTCTCAAGCGGCACGTAAAGGGGTCTCAGAGCGGCCCACGGCGCGGTCCCCGTCGACCCCAGCCGGGAGTACGGGTGGCGTCCCATCGCCGAGTTGAGAACCGCCGACTGGAACCCGGAGCAGTCATACCCGCCCGGGGGGCTACCGGACCTAACGGGCGAGGCGTCGTAACGTCGCCGCCCATGTCGGCTAGTATCGAGGTCCGGTCGGGGAAGCACACCCGACCCCGTGACGAAGCGTCACCGAGGGACGCCCCGATCGG
>JACCVL010000162.1 GCA_013698185.1 Nocardioidaceae bacterium | reverse complement strand
CCGCGGTGGGGAAGACATACGAGTCGCCACGCTCGCAGGCTACGTCGTCGTCCCACCAGTCACATGCGTCACACGCCGACGGCCCCCCACCCGCGATCCGCGGATTCCGGTCGCACGATCCGCGGATCGCGGTCGCGCGATCCGCGGATTCTGGTCGCGCGATCCGCGGATTGTGGCGACAGCAACCGACGATGTGACCGCTATGACCGCCCTGAGTGCCGCTGCAGGGCGAGATAGTGCGCAATTCCGGTGTCGCGACAGCAACGCGGTGAGGCCTACGACTCGGGTCGCGTGAGCACCACAACCCGCGGATCATCGCCGCGAGGACCGCGGATCATCGTCGCCGCGACAACCCGCGGATCATCGCCGCGAGGACAGCGGGTCAGGTCTCGAGGACGACCGGGACGATCATCGGGCGTCGGCGGTGCTTGTTGGAGACCCAGCGGCCGGTCGTACGCCGGATCAGCTGCTGCAGCTGCTGAGTGTCGTCGACTCCGTCCCGCGCGGCGGTGGCAAGCGTGTCGACCAGCAGCCGCTTGAGCTCGTCGAACACCGCGTCGTCCTCAGCGAAGCCACGCGCCTGGACCTCCGGCCCGTTCACCACCTTGCCCGACACCGAGTCGATGACCGCGATGACGGAGATGAACCCCTCCTCGCCGAGCACCAGCCGGTCCTTGAGCTCGGGCTCGCCGATGTCGCCCACCGAGGACCCGTCGACGAATACGTAACCGCAGTCGACCTTCCCGACGACGGTGGCGACCTTGTCCACCAGGTCGACCACGACCCCGTCCTCGACCCGTACGACGCGCTCGGGCGGGACGCCGGTGCGGATCGCAAGGTCGGCGTTGGCCTTGAGGTGGCGGATCTCGCCGTGCACCGGCATCACGTTGCGCGGCCGCACGATGTTGTAGCAGTAGATCAGCTCGCCCGCGCTGGCATGCCCGGACACGTGCACGAGCGCGTTGCCGCGGTGCACGACGTCGGCGCCCCAGCGGGTCAGGCCGTTGATGATGCGGAAGACGGCGTTCTCGTTGCCCGGGATCAACGACGAGGCGAGCACCACGGTGTCGCCCGGCTCGATGTGCACCCGGTCGTGGGTACGCCCGGCGATGCGGGCCAGCGCTGACATCGGCTCGCCCTGCGAGCCGGTGGAGATGAGCACGAGGTTCTCGGGTCGGTGCTGGGACAGGTCACGGCCGTCGACGAGCACCCCGTCCGGCACTGTCAGGTAGCCCAGGTCGCGAGCCACGCCCATGTTGCGGATCATCGACCGCCCGACGTAGGCCACCTTGCGGCCGTGTGTGACCGCGGCGTCCATCACTTGCTGCACCCGGTGGATGTGCGAGGCGAAACAGGCCACGATGATCCGCTGCTTCGAGGTGGCGAAGACCCGGTCGAGCACCGGGGTGATCTCGCGCTCGGCGGTGGTGAAGCCGGGCACCTCGGCATTGGTCGAGTCGGTGAGGAACAGGTCGACTCCCTGCTCCCCCAGCCGGGCGAACGCCCGCAGGTCGGTGATGCGCCCGTCCAGCGGCAACTGGTCCATCTTGAAGTCGCCGGTGTGCAGGGCGATGCCCGCCTCCGTGCCGATGGCGACCGCCAGCGCGTCCGGGATGGAGTGGTTGACCGCCACGAACTCCAGGTCGAAGGGCTCCATGCTCAGCACGTCACCCTCGGCGACCACGTGGCGCACGGTCTGCTTGAGCCGGTGCTCGCGCAGCTTGGCGTCCAGCAGCGCCAGGGTCAGTCTCGAGCCGACCAGCGGGATGTCGCCCCGCTCGCGCAGCAGGTACGGCACGCCGCCGATATGGTCCTCGTGCCCGTGGGTCAGCACGACTGCGACGATGTCGTCGAGCCGGTCCCGGATCGCGGAGAAGTCGGGCAGGATCAGGTCGACGCCGGGGTGGTTCTCCTCGGGGAACAGCACCCCGCAGTCGACGATCAGCAGCTTGCCCCGGTGCTCGAACACGGTCATGTTGCGACCGATCTCGCCCAACCCGCCGAGCGGGGTGACCCGCAGACCGCGTTTGGGTAGCTGCGGCGGCGCGCCGAGCTCAGGGTGCGGGTGGCTCATGGGTGCGGATTCCTCACGTACGTCGGCACGCGCGTCGGTCGACGCGCGGATCAGTCGGTCGGCAGCAGGCCGGCCGCGACCAGGTCCGCGCGCAGCTGCGCGACCTCGTCATCGGTGGCCGCGGGCAGCGGCGCGCGCACCGTACGGTGCGCCAGCACACCGGCGAGCTGCAAGGCCGCCTTGGCGGTGATGACTCCCTGGGTGCGAGTCATCACCCCACGCACGGCCGGCAGCAGCCGCTCGTGGACCTCCCGCGCCGTGGTCAGATCGCCCTTGACGGCGGCAGCGACCATGTCGGCGTACGGGCCGGCGGCGGCGTGGCTGACCACCGACACCATCCCGACGGCGCCGTGGGCGAGCCAAGCCAAGTTGAGCGCGTCGTCGCCGGAGTAGTACGCGAGGTCGGTCTCACGCATCACCCACGAGCCGGCGGTCAGGTCGCCGGTGGCGTCCTTGACGGCCAGTATCCGGGGGTGCTCGGCCAGCGCGGTCAGCACCTGCGACCCGATGCGGGTGCCGGTGCGGCCGGGGATGTCGTAGAGCATCACCGGCAGGTCGGTGGCGTCGGCGACCGAGCCGAAGTGCGCCAGCAGCCCCTCGGGTGGCGGCTTGGAGTAGTACGGGGTCACGACCAGCAGCCCGTCGGCGCCGGCGGACGCGGCGGACTCGGCGAGCTCGACGGAATGGACGGTGTCGTTGGTGCCCACTCCGGCGACGATGCGCGCCCGGTCGCCGACCGCGTCGACAACGGCCTCGACCAGCAACCGCTTCTCGTCGTCGCTGGTCGTCGGGCTCTCGCCGGTCGTACCGCTGAGGACCAGCCCGTCACAGCCCGCGTCGACCAGGTGCGCCGCAACACGTACGGCTGCGACGAGGTCCAGTGCGCCGTCGGCGTCGAACGGCGTGACCATCGCCGTCAGCATCCGGCCGAACGCACTCACCGCGTCGGCGCGCTCGGGAGACGTCATGGACCCACGCTACCGCCGCCGCCCGGCCAGGCCGCCCCGCGCCACGTAAACGTGGCGCAGCGACCCTTTACGGGGTGCCGGCGCCACGTGAAGGGTCCGGCCGCCACGTAAACGTGGCGCAGCGCCGCTCAAGCGAAGGCGCGCTACTCCCGGCGCTCGTACGTGGCGATGTCGAAGCCGTCGTGGACTGTCCGAGACACCTCACGCCACAGCGGCCAGTCGACGGCCGGGAACCAGGTGTCGCCATCGGGCTCCAGGTGCACGTGGGTGAGCACGAGCCGGTCGGCGAACGGCAGCGCGGCGCGGTAGATCTCGGCACCGCCGATCACGAAGACCTCCTCGTCGAGCGCGTCGGCCCGGTCCAGCGCGTCACTCACACTGTGGCAGACCAGCACGCCGTCGGGCGCCGGCCAGTCGAGGCGGCGGGTGACGACGATGCTGGTGCGGCCTGGCAGTGGCCGGCCGATCGAGTCGTAGGTATGGCGCCCCAGGACAAGCGGGTGCCCCAGCGTCAGCTCCTTGAAGTGGACGAGGTCGCCGGTACGCGGCCACGGCAGACCACCGTCGAGCCCGATGACGCCGTTGGCGGCCACGGCCGCGACGAGGGTGACGGTCATGGAGTTGAGGTGCGGTCAGACCGCGATGGGAGCCTTGATGCCCGGGTGGGGGTCGTAACCAGTGATCTTGACGTGGTCGAGGTCGAAGGCGTCCAGCTCTCGCACCGAGGGGTCCAGCCACAGCTCGGGCAGGGCACGCGGCTCGCGGCTCAGCTGCAGGCGGGCCTGGTCGAGGTGGTTGAGGTACAGATGCGCGTCGCCGAAGGTGTGCACGAAGTCGCCCACCTCCAGGTCGCACACCTGGGCCACGAGATGGGTGAGCAGGGCATACGACGCGATGTTGAACGGCACGCCGAGGAAGACGTCGGCGGAGCGCTGGTAGAGCTGGCACGACAGCCGGCCGTCGGCGACATAGAACTGGAACATCGCATGGCACGGAGCCAGCGCCATGGCCGGCAGGTCGGCGACGTTCCAGGCGGACACGACGTGGCGGCGCGAGTCGGGGTCGCTGCGGATCTGTGCCACCACGGCTCCGAGCTGGTCGATCGACTCCCCCGCCGGCGTCGGCCACGACCGCCACTGCCGCCCGTACACCGGACCCAGGTCCCCGGACTCGTCGGCCCACTCGTCCCAGATCGTGATGCCGCGCTCGTGCAGCCACTCCACGTTGGTGTCGCCGCGCAGGAACCACAACAACTCACCCACCACCGAACCGACGTGCACCTTCTTGGTGGTGACCAGCGGGAACCCCGCACGCAGGTTGACGCGCAGCTGGTGGCCGAAGACGCTCAGCGTGCCGGTGCCGGTGCGGTCGGTCTTGCGGCTGCCCTCGTCGAGGACCCGCTGGACCAACTCGAGGTACGCCCGCACGCTGGCGACGCTAGCACCGGATCAGACGTCGAAGTCGAGCACCACGCGGTCGCTGGTGGGATGGGACTGGCAGGTCAGCACGAAGCCGTCGGCGATGTCGCCGGGCTCCAGCGCGTAGGCGTGATCCATCCGTACGGTCCCCTGCACGAGCCGCGCCCGGCAGGTGCCGCACACCCCGCCGCGGCACGAGTACGGCGCGTCGGCACGGACCGCGAGCGCGGCCTCCAACACCGACGGGCCGTCAAACGGCACCTGCAGCGCCGAGCGGCGACCGTCGAGCTGGACCTCGACCTGCGCGCCCGGCCCCGCTCGCCCGCGCCCCGCCGAGCTGTCACCGCCAGAGGGTGTTCTCACACCCTGACGCGGTAACAACTCCGGGGCGTCGGCGTGGAACAGCTCGCTGTGCACGTCGGCGTCGTCGGCACCGCGCTGGACCAGCACGTCCCGCAGCTCGGTGAGCATGGCGTGCGGCCCGCAGAGGTACCACGTATCGACGCTGTCGACCGGCACCATCACGTCGAGCAGCCGACCCATCCGGTCCCGGTCGAGCCGCCCGGACAGCAGCTCGACAGCGCCCGGCTCCCGGCTCAGCACGTGCACGACCCGCAGCCTCGACGTGAACCGGTCCTTGAGGTCGGCGACCTCCTCGGCGAACATCACGCTGCGCGCGGTGCGGTTGGCGTAGATCAGCGTCACGGTGCTCAGCGGCTGCTCGGCCAGCACGGTGGCCGCGATCGACAGCAGCGGCGTGATCCCGCTGCCCGCGGCGACCAGCCCGCACGCGCGGGCCGCCTCGAGCTCGACGTCTGCCGGCCCGAAGTGGCCCACCGGGGTGAGCACTTCGAGCCGGTCACCGAGCTCGAGCTTGTCGGCCACAAAGCCCGAGAAGCCCCCGCCGGGCAGCAGCTTGACGCCGATGCGCAGCACGCCGGAGCCGGCCGCAGTGCAGATCGAGTAGGACCGGCGCAGGCCGTCACCGACCTGCGGGGCGACGACCGCCACGTGCTGGCCGGCGGTGTGCGCGTACGCCTCGGCGAGTTCGGGCGGCACCGCGAAGGTGAGCGCGACCGAGTCCTCGGTGAGTCGGTCGATGGCTGCCACCGCGAGTGCGTGGAAGCGGGCGCGTGTCGCCACCTCAGTGGTCCTTGAACCGGTCGAACGGCTCCCGGCACGTCTCGCACCGCCACAGCGCCTTGCATGCGGTGGAGCCGAACCGCGACAGCTCGCGGGTGTCCGGCGAGCCGCACTGCGGGCAGCGCACCGACAGTGTCAGCCCCACCACCGGCGCCTGGCCGCTCGGCGGCGCGATGCCGTACTCGAGCAGCGTGCGCCGGCCCGCGTCGCTCATCTCGTTCGTGCTCCAGGGCGGGCTCAGCACCAGCCGCACCTCGGTGTCGTTGTGCCCGGCCGCCGCCAGCCGCGCGCGTACGTCGTCGGTGATGGCGTCCACCGCCGGGCAGCCGGAGTACGTCGGGGTGAGCGTCACCGTCACGTGGCCGGCGGCGTCGACCGTGACGTCGCGCAGCACACCGAGGTCGTCGATGCTCAGCACCGGCAGCTCCGGGTCAGGCACGGTCGCGACCAGCGCCCGCACCTCGGCCACGCTCACCACGTCGCACCCGGGTGGGAGCGGGCGAGGTGCTGCAGCTCGGCCAGCAGGTAGCCCATCGCCTCGGTGTGGATCCCCCGCCGGCCGCCGCTGTGCCGCACGGTCGTCACCGGCACCGCCAAGGTGGCCCGGTCAACAACGGCGGCGACATAGGCAAGGACCGGCGTGCGCAGCTCCGCCGGGTCGACCGCCACCCGCTCGCTGACGAGCCGGACGACCAGGTCGTCGGTCTCGAAGAGCTCCTCGACGTGCGGCCAGACCGCATCGAGGGCGTGCTGCATCCGCTGGCGTGACATCGGTGTGCCGTCGCCGAGACGCAGCACCCACTGGGTCGCGTGGTCCCGGTGGTAGTCGACCTCCTTCACCGCCTTGGCCGCCACCGCCGCCAGAGTCTGGTCGGCGGAGTCGGCCAGCGCGGCGTACAGCTCGTACTGCCAGCTCGAGAACACCAGCAGCCGCGCGATGCAGTGGCCGAAGTCGCCGTGGTCGGGCAGCTCGACCAGCTGGGCGTTGACGAACTCGCGCTCGTCGCGCAGGTACGTCAGGTCGTCCTCACTGCGCGGCCCACCGTCGGCGCCCAGAACCAGTGCACCCGCGTAGGTCAGCAGGGCGCGGGCCTGGCCGAGCAGGTCCAGCGCGATGTTGGCGAGCGCGACGTCCTCCTCCAGCTGGGGCGCGGAGGCGATCCAGTCACCCATCCGCTGCGCCAGCACGAGCGCGTCGTCGCCGAGTCGCAGCGCGTACGCCGCGATGTCGGTGTCGCTCACAGGTGCTCGACCCCGTCCGGCACGGAATAGAACGTCGGGTGGCGATAGACCTTGTCGGCGGCGGGGTCGAAGAAGGCGTCCTTCTCGTCCGGGCTGCTGGCGCTGATCGCCTCGGCGGGCACCACCCAGATGGACACGCCCTCCTGGCGTCGGGTGTAGAGGTCGCGGGCGTTGCGCAGCGCCATCGCGGCGTCGGGGGCGTGCAGG
The DNA here is from genome assembly GCA_013698185.1 of Nocardioidaceae bacterium. GTDB lineage: Bacteria > Actinomycetota > Actinomycetes > Propionibacteriales > Nocardioidaceae > JACCVL01. Next base: position 3,049 of record JACCVL010000162.1, on the reverse strand, counting down.
CTGCCGACGTGACCGTGGCTCAGCCCGCGGCGCGCGCGCACGAACACCTCCCACAGCGGCCACTCCCGCGCGCTGGCTCCGGCCTCGGTCACGCGACTGCCCCGGTGGCGGTGGCGGAGCGGTGCTTGTCGGCATAGGCCGCCGCCGCGTCGCGCACCCACTGACCGCGCTCATGGGCACCGCGGCGGTGGGCCATCCGCGCGGCGTTGCACGGACCGTTGCCTGCGATCACCTCGAACAGCTCGGTGAAGTCGATGGCCCCGGTCCGCCAGTGCCCGGTCGTGTCGTCGTAGGCGAGCTCGGGGTCGGGCAGGGTCAGACCGAGCGCCTGCGCCTGGGGCACGGTCATGTCCACGAAGCGCTGGCGCAGCTCGTCGTTGCTGAACCGCTTGATCCCCCAGCGCATGGAGCGCTCGGAGTTGGGCGAGGCATCGTCGGGCGGGCCGAACATCATCAGGCTTGGCCACCACCACCGGTCGACGGCGTCCTGGGCCATTGCGTGCTGGGCGGGGCTGCCGTTGCTCAACGTGTGCAGGATCTCGAAGCCCTGCCGCTGGTGGAAAGACTCCTCCTTGCAGATCCGCACCATGGCCCGGGCGTACGGCCCGTAGGAGCAGCGGGTGATCGGCACCTGGTTGACGATCGCGGCGCCGTCGACGAGCCAGCCGATCGCACCCATGTCTGCCCACGTCAGCGTGGGATAGTTGAAGATCGAGGAGTACTTGTGCCGGCCCGTGTGCAGCTTGTCGAGCAGCTCGCTGCGGTCTACCCCGAGGGTCTCGGCCGCGGCGTAGAGATACAGCCCGTGGCCGGCCTCGTCCTGCACCTTGGCCATCAGGATCGCCTTGCGTTTGAGGCTCGGGGCGCGGCTGATCCAGTTGCCCTCGGGCTGCATGCCGATGATCTCCGAGTGCGCGTGCTGGGCGATCTGACGGACCAGCGAGGCGCGATAGGCGTTGGGCATCGCGTCGCGGGGCTCCACCCGGCCGTCGGCCTGGATCAGCGCCAGGAAGTCCGCATCGCCGTCGTCTGCGTACGCGTCGTGGGACCAGACCTGCTCGGGGGTGCCGGAGTGGTCGCCATACACGGTCTGGATATTACATCCTTTCGCCGTGGTGTGTACGAGCTGTTATGCCTGGCTCGGTGGTCTGGGTCGGGCAGCGGTACGGCACCACGCAGATCACGCATCTGTGTCGCCCGGACGACAGCGGGCAGGACCCGTCGTCCACGGCACCCCGCAACACTGCGGGCGACGTGCGCCGGGCGGCGGCTGAGACAATGACCTGGTGACCTCCCCCGGCTCCCCGACCGCCGACGTCAGCGTCCGTACGGCCTGGCCGGTCGACGCCGAGGCACTCGCCCAGGTGCAGGTGCGGGCCTGGCGGGAGGCCTATGCGGCGCTGCTGCCGGCCGAGGTGCTCGACGACCTCGATGCGGGGGCCATCGCCGAGCAATGGCAGCGCTCGATGGCCGAGCCAGGCGACGCGCGAAACCGCGTGCTGGTGGCGCTCGAGCGGGCCACACTGCGCGGCTTCGCGGTCACCGGCCCGAGCCCGGACCCCGACGCCGACCCCGTCGTCGACGGCGAGATCGTCGAGCTGGTCGTCGATCCCGCGCATCGCGCCGCGGGGCACGGGTCGCGGCTGCTCCAGGCGTGTGCGGACACGCTGCGCGCTGATCGGTTCACCCATGCCCGGACGTGGCTGGCCAGCATCGACGACGCGGGCCGGGCCTTCCTCACCACTGCCGGCTGGGGGCCCGACGGCGCCCATCGCGAGCTGGACCTGCACGGGGACAGCAGCGTGCTGGTCAAGCAGGTTCGCCTGCACACCGATCTCGGCGACGGCGCGTGAGCCGCGCTCCCGCCGAGCGGTTCACCGGCTTCCCGGTCGAGGGTCTCGACTTCTACGACGACCTCGAGGCGGACAACACCAAGACCTTCTGGACCGCCCACCGCCAGGTTTACCTCGACGCCGTCCGTGCCCCCATGACCGCACTACTGGCGCAGCTGGAGCCGGAGTTCGGCCCCGGCAAGGTGTTCCGGCCCTACCGCGACCTGCGCTACAGCAAGGACCCCACGCCCTACAAGGCGCACCAGGGCGGCTTCGTCGCCCGCAGCCAGTCCAGCGGCTGGTACGTCGAGCTGAACGCTGCCGGGCTGCGGGTCAGTGCCGGGTTCTACGACGCGTCCGGGTCCACCCTGGCGCGCTACCGGCAGGCCGTCGACGAGGCCCGCACCGGGACCGAGCTGCAACGGCTGGTCGGCGAGCTCGCCACCGCGGGCTTCGTGATCGGGGGCGACCGGCTCAAGACCCGACCGCGCGGCTACGACGCCGGCCATCCGCGCCTCGACCTGCTGCGCCACCGCAGCCTGTTCGCCAGTCGCGACTACTACGACAGCCCCGGCTGGCTGCACCGCCCGCAGGCGGCCGAGCGCGTCCGCGACGAGTGGCGCCGGTTGCGCGGGCTGGTGGAGTGGATCGGCACCCACGTCGTGGCATCCGCCGCGACGTGACCCGCCGTGCAGGCAGCAGCGAGCGGCGGGGCGTCATCCGCGACGGCATCGGGGTCGGACTCGCCACCGGCGTGTACGGGGTGTCCTTCGGCGCAATCGGTGTCACGTCGGGTCTCAGCGTCGCCCAGACCTGCGCGCTGTCGCTGCTGGCCTTCACCGGGGCCTCGCAGTTCGCACTCGTCGGCGTCCTCGGCTCCGGTGGCGCACCGCTGGCCGGGACGGCGTCGGCGCTGCTGCTGGGCAGCCGCAACGCGCTGTACGGCCTGCGGCTGGCCTCGACCTTGCAGCTGAGCGGTGTGCGCCGGCTGCTCGGCGCGCACCTGGTCATCGACGAGTCCACGGCCATGGCGGTCAGCCGGATCGATCCCGCGCTGGCCCGGGCCGGGTTCTGGTCGACCGGCCTGGCGGTCTTCTGCTGCTGGAACCTCGCCACCCTCGCCGGCGCGCTGGGGGGCACCGCCATCGGCGACCCGCGTGACTACGGCCTCGACGCCGCCGTCGGCGCCGCGTACCTCGCGTTGCTGTGGCCCCGTC
>JACCVL010000161.1 GCA_013698185.1 Nocardioidaceae bacterium | reverse complement strand
GCCCTGGGTGCCGCGCACGTCTCCGAGCCGGTGCTGCTGGCGGCGTTCGCCGTGCTGATGCTCCTCGTCGGCGGGCTGATGGCCGTGCGCCAGCTCCGCCCGGGCACCGCGCAGCCGCACTCAAGGGCCGCGCTGGACGATCCCATCATCACGTTCAGTCCCACCTTCGCGTGCGCCTGCCCACGAGCCCTGAAGGTGCTGGTCGCCGCCACGGTCGTCGGTCTCCTGACCGGGTTCCTCGGGGTGGGCGGCGGCTTCCTCGTCGTCCCCGCCCTGGTGCTCGCGCTGGCGCTGCCCATGGAGTACGCCGTCGGCACCTCCCTGGTGGTCATCGTGCTCACCAGCGCAGCCGCCCTCGCGGTGCGCGCCGGCTCGGTGGTCCAGCCCGACTGGTGGCTGGTCCTCGCCCTCACGGGAGCCTCGGCCGTGGGCGGCTACGCCGGCGCCCGGGTCGCCGACCGCACCGACACCCGCAAGCTCTCGGGCGCCTTCACCGTCCTGGTGCTCATGGTCGCGGTCTACACCGCGGCCCGCGCCCTGCCCGTCCTGATCTGATCCCCTGCCTCCTCCCCGGAAAGTGACGTCATGACGACGATCGACGAACCGCGCCACCTGCTTCGGCTGATGACTGATGAGCGCTATCAGCTCCTGGTCGCCGGCGACCAGAGCGTGCTCCTGGAGAAAGCTGAGGATCAAACGCTGCCAGAGGCAACGCTGTGGGTGTACCGCTTCTATGACCCGAGCTGGCTCAATTAGTGCGCACCTGCTCGTCAGGTGATGACCGCGATGCCTTCCACACTGTCGCCCCGTCTCGATCATTCCCGACACCCACGCGGCCCCAACAACGCAGGCGCGGGTGGGGTTTCCGGCCCGCGCTCGGTGCACCAGCCCTGCGAGCCGGTGAGCTTGGTGACGACATCGACGCGGTGGTGCCCGCACAGAGCGTACGAGCGGACGGAGCGTTCTCGTTGCAGCTATCTCAAGTTTCCCCACGGCTCACCTTGCCCGGTAGCTGTAGTGGGGCCACAAGTGGGGCGGTCGCGCCGGGCCACTACGGCCCCGGCGGTCTGTCGAACGCCCCCCCCGACATCGCTGATGAACGTCCTACCGTGACTCGCAGGCGAACTGAACTCTGTGCCGCCAGGCTGGTCGCAGCCGCTGCCTGTTGTGGTGTCGACACCGTCACCACCAACAGGTTCTCGCCGACGTCGCGCCTCTCAACCTTGTTGCCTTAAGGGCGGTCGTGACGCACCGTGGTGGCAAGAGCCACTTCCGCCGTGACGGGTGTCCGTCCGCGGGGGCCGCAGCAGCGCGCCCGATCACCGTGGCGCCGGGGAGAGAACCGCCAGCGAGTCTCGGAGCGCGACAGCCGTCGCTGGTCGAGACGACGCAGTCGGGGCACGATGTAGCTAGCAGTCCCGGGGCCAGGAGGGCAGACATGGCACGGCGCGCGGGCGCGGCCGCGTGCGTAACCGCGCTGTTGCTGACGGCGACCGGTTGCGCCGGCTCCGATGCCGAGCCACGCCCAGTCGCTACCGATGCCACTGCGACGCCGGCGCCCAGCAGCCTCGTCGGGTCCGACGCCTTCGAAGCAGCGGTGGCTGAGCCGGGCCGCGTCACCATCAATGTCCATGTCCCCTTCGAAGGGAGTATCCGCGGGACCGACGTCACCGTCCCCTATAACACTGTCGAACGGGCTGCTGGTGAGCTGCCGTCAGTCGGGACGCCGTTGGCGATCTACTGTCGTTCCGGATCCATGAGCGCGGAGGCAGCACCGGTTCTCACGGCGATGGGGTACGACGATATCGTGGAGCTCGACGGCGGGATGACGGCGTGGGTCGACGATGGACGCGGTCTCCTGCGCGAGCGCTGAGCAGCCGGGTCGACCGTGGCGCCCGTCGAACTGTTCCCGGTCCGCCTCATGCGAGGTCGGCTCTGCGGCTCTGTCAGGGGTGGTGGGCCGCTTCGTGGGCCTGGTGGCCGACGGGTTCGAGTTGGAAGGTGCAGTGCGCCACGTCGAAGTGGCCGTCTAGGCATGCCTCCAGGCGGTCCAGGACCTCCCCCGAACGTCCCTGGGCGATGCACTCGTCGTCGACCACGACGTGCGCCGACAGGACCGGCACCCCGCTGGTGATCGTCCACGCGTGCAGGTCGTGCACGTCCACCACGCCGGGCAGCGAGCTG
>JACCVL010000155.1 GCA_013698185.1 Nocardioidaceae bacterium | reverse complement strand
ACGCCAAACGCCTCGCCGGGCGGCTCCCGGCGGTCGACGATGCGGCCGTCCGCGCCGCTGCCGACGTGGCGGTGGCGCCGTTCGCGGCGGCCGTGGAGGAGTCGGGCCCCGGTGAGAACCCCTACACGTTGCAGCGCGAGCTGCAGGAGTCAATGCAGCTGCTCGTCGGCATCATCCGCACCGACGAGGAGCTGTCCCAGGCGCAGCAGGGCTTGGACGGGCTGGAGCACCGGGCCCAGCACCTGGCCGTGGAGGGCCACCGGCAGTACAACCCCGGCTGGCACCTGGCGCTGGACCTGCCCAACATGCTGCTGGTGAGCCGGTGCGTCGCGGTGGCGGCTCGGGAGCGTACGGAGTCTCGGGGCGGACACACCCGCGAGGACTTCCCGGCCACCGACGACCACTGGGGCACCCTCAACCTGGTGCTGACCCTCGACGAGCAGGGGCAGGTGTCGATGGCGCGCCAGCCGCTGCCGCAGATGCCCGACGAGCTGCGGCCATTGTTCGAGCAGGGCTGAGGAGGAGCGACATGGCCTACGAGCTGATGATGCGGATCTGGCGGGGCGACCGGTCCGGTGGCGAGCTGCGCGACTTCACCGTGGAGGTGGAGGAGGGCGAGGTCGTGCTCGACGCCATCCACCGGGTGCAGGCCACCCAGGCGGGTGACCTCGCCGTGCGATGGAACTGCAAGGCGGGCAAGTGCGGGTCCTGCTCGGCAGAGATCAACGGCCGGCCGCGGCTGCTGTGCATGACCCGGCTGGCTGACTTCGATCCGGCCGAGACGATCACGGTCACGCCGATGCGCGCGTTCCCCGTCCTGCGTGACCTCGTGACCGACGTGTCGTACAACTACGAGAAGGCCCGCGAGCTGCCCAGCTTTGCGCCGGCCCCGCGCGACGCCGACGGCAAGCGCCGGATGATGCAGGCCGACGTCGAGCGGGGCCAGGAGTTCCGCAAGTGCATCGAGTGCTTCTTGTGCCAGGACACCTGCCACGTCGTCCGCGACCACGACGAGAACAAGCCGGCCTTCGCCGGGCCGCGCTTCTTCCTGCGCTACGCCGAGCTCGACATGCATCCGCTCGACACCCACGACCGGAGATCGCTGGCCCAAGGTGCGGCCGGGATCGGGATGTGCAACATCACCAAGTGCTGCACCGAGGTGTGCCCGGAAGGGATCCAGATCACCGACAACGCGATCATCCCGATGAAGGAGCGCGTCGTGGACCGCAAGTACGACCCGCTGGTGTGGCTGGGCTCGAAGATCCGCCGGCGCGACGACCGTACCGAGCTCTGATCGGGCTCCGGCGTCCCGACTCCGCGGCCCTGTCCCGCGCCACGTAAACATGGCGCAGCGACCGTTTACGGGGTGCCGGCGCCACGTAAAGGGTCCGTCCGCCACGTAAAGGGTCCGTCCGCCACGTAAACGTGACGCGGGCCCGACCAGGCCCGCGGCTCAACCGCTCTGGCGGTAGCGCCGTACGGCCAGCGGGACGAAGATCACGAGCAGTCCCAGCGACCAGGCGAGGGCCTTGAGCACAAGACTGCCTGCCGGTCCACCAAGCACCAGCGCACGGATAGCGTCGACGACCGCCGTGACCGGCTGGTTGGCCGCGAAGGTCTGCAGCCAGCCTGGCATCGACTGCACGGGAACGAACGCCGACGAGGCGAAGGTCAGGGGGAACAGCAGCGGGAAGGCCGCCGCCTGAGCGCTCTCGGCGTCAGCGGTGAGCAGTCCGACGAGTGCGAACACCCACGACAGCGCGAAGCCGAACAGCAGCAGAAGTGCCAGGCCGCCGAGCAACGCAAGCACTCCGTTGCTCACCCGGAAGCCCACTGCCATCCCGACCAGGACCAGCAGCGTGACCACACCGACGTTGCGGACGAGATCGGCGAGGGTCCGCCCGGCCAGCACGGCCGACCTGGCCATCGGTAGCGAACGGAAGCGGTCGATGAGGCCCTTGGACAGGTCTTCGGCCAGCCCGACCCCGGTGGCGATGGCGCCGAACGCGACCGTCTGGGCAAAGACGCCCGGCATCAGGTAATTGACGTACGACCCGCCTGGCACCGCGATGGCGCCGCCGAACACGTAGCGGAACAGCAACACGAACATCACCGGTTGAATCGTGGCGAAGACCAGCAGCTGCGGATTGCGCGTGAGGTGGCGCAGGTTGCGTCCGGCGACGACGACGGCGTCCCCGAGGACGACCCGCGGACCGGTATGCACCGGCACGGGGCGGGTCACTGCAGCCCGGGGCAGGGCGGTGGCGCTCATGCGGCACTCCGGTTCGCATCGGCTACGAGGTCGGCCCCGGGCTCGGCGGGGCGACCGGTGAGGGAGAGGAACACGTCGTTGAGGCTCGGCTCGCGTACGGCCAGCCGTGCCGGTGCGAGATTGGCGGCATCGAGGCCGCGCAGGATCTGGACCAGCACGTGGGGTCCATCGTTGACGGTCAGCTGGAGGCGGTGGCTGTCGTCGGGTCCGGTGAGCGTGCCGTACGGCCGGACCACCTCAACGGCCAGCCCTGCGGTGGCAGCGTCGCCGAAGCCGACCTCCACCACGGTGGCCCCCAGGTCAGCCTTGAGCTCGGCGGCAGTCCCTCGTGCGATCACCCGCCCGGCGTCGATGACGGCGATCCGGTCGGCGAGCCGGTCTGCCTCCTCCAGGTACTGCGTCGTCAACAGCAAGGTGGTGCCGTCGCCGACCAGCTCCTCGATGACCTCCCACAGGTCGGTACGGCTGCGCGGGTCGAGGCCGGTGGTCGGCTCGTCGAGGAACAGCACCGGCGGCCGCGCCACCAGGGCCACCGACAGGTCGAGGCGCCGGCGCATGCCGCCGGAGTACGCCTTGACCGTCCGGCCGCCGGCGTCGCTGAGACCGAACCGGTCGAGCAGCTCGTCGGCCCGCTGCTTGGCGCAGGAGGTGCCGAGGTGGTTGAGCCGGCCCGCCATCACGAGGTTCTCCCGGCCGGTGAGCAGCTCGTCGACAGCCGCGTACTGGCCCGCCAGCCCGATCAGGGACCGTGCTGCCTGCGGGTGGGCGACCACGTCGACCCCGGCGATCTCGGCGCGTCCGGCGTCCGGCCGCAGCAGCGTCGTCAGGATGCGTACCGCGGTGGTTTTTCCCGCGCCGTTCGGACCGAGCAGCCCGAGCACGGTGCCCTCGGGCACCGCGAGGTCGACCCCGTCGAGGGCCACCACCGGGCCGTACGCCTTGACCAGCCCCTCTGCGTTGATTGCCAGCGATGTCATCGCGCTCCGTTCCTTAGCAGATACTCAATGGTTGCATAGCCTCAATCGTTGAGCAACGGCTAGGAATATCGTATGCTGACGCTGTGAGCGACCCCCAGCCGCTGGACCCACCCGCCTGTACGGCGTGGCAGCATCTGGTGGAACTCTTCTTTGCCCAGCATGCGCGCCACCAGACGGTCATTCGTTCCCTCGGGCTCAACCCGCCGCATGCGATGGCCCTGATGCAACTCGACCCCGACGGCCCGGCACCGATGCGTTCGCTGGCGGGCATGTTGCACTGCGATGCCTCGCACGTGACGGGGTTGGTCGACAGACTCGAGGAGCTGGGCTATGTCGAACGCCGTTCCGATCCGGCGGACCGTCGCGTCAAGACGCTGGTGCTGACACCCGCCGGGGAGGAGGCGCGGGCGGTCACGCGCGCCGGGCTTTTCGAGCCGCCGGCGCAGCTGCTCGCTCTGTCCGAGGCAGACCAGACGCAGTTGCGCGACATCATCGAGCGTGCCGTTCGCGACTCGACATCGCCGGACAGCGCTGGGCCGCCCGACCCGCCCTCCGCCACGTTTACGTGGCGCAGCGACCCTTTACGGGGGGTACGCGCCACGTAAAGGTAGCGTCGTCTGCATGCCCGAGATTCTTGATGACCACGAGTTGCACGCCGCCATGGCCGAGCGTCCGCACTGGGAGGTGCGCGACAACGCACTCCAACGCTCGGTGCAGGCCCCCACGTTCCTGCTCGGGGTCAACCTGGTGGTCCAGGTGGCCCGTGCGGCCGAGGACCGCGACCACCACCCCGACATCGACATCCGCTGGACGACCGTGACGTTCCGCCTGTCCACGCACTCCGCCGGTGGCATCACCGCGCTCGACGTGGAGCTCGCCGGCGCGATCGACGATGCCGTACGTGAGCTCGAGACCTGAGCGGACCCACGTGAGCGGCGAGCAGCTGCAGCTGGTCGCAGTCGACAGCCCCGGCGACGTGACGGGTGCCGCCCTCGACCGGTTGGGCGTGCGGGTGGGGCTCAGCGGCGCGCTCCAGGCCCTGGACCGCGAGGCCCGCGCGACGACGGGGTTACGCGGGACGCCCGGTTTCACCTGGGACCGCGCGGACGCCTCGGACCGCAACTGGTGGCCGCAGGGGCTGACCACGTCCGCGGATGCCGTAGCCATCGCGGGCCGGCCGTGGTCGTGCGACCGCCAGGTCGTGCTGTCTGCCTGGTACGCCAAACAGGCCGAGGAGTCGGGCGCCGCGACCCGCATCAGCGTCGTCGACCTTGACACCGGCCGCGGCCGTCCCCGGTACGCCCATGCGCTGCTCGTCGCGCCATACCGCGACAAGCCGTCCGACGCTCTTCGGCACCGGCCCGTCCGGGTGCACGCGGGGGGGCTCGCGTGGTGCGGCAACCGCCTGCTGGTGGCCGACACCCGCCGCGGGGTACGGGTCTTCGACCTCGACGACCTGGTCCGGCTGCGAAGCGGTGCCGCCCAGCCACGCGGCTTCGGCTTCGCGCTCCCCCAGTGCGGTCTGTGGCGCGCCGGCGCACAGGGCGACAGCCGTCCGTTGCGGTGGTCGTATTTGTCCCTGGACCGGACCGAGCAAGGCGCCCTGTCGCTCGTCGCGGGTGAGTACGTCCGCGGCGGCGAGGGGTCGCGCCTGGCCCGGTTCGCGCTCGACCCCGGCACGGGCCTGCTGCTGCCCACGCCGGCCGTCGAGGTCGTCCGTACCGATCTGGGCAGCATGCAGGGCGCCGTGTGCGTGGACGGCACCTACGTGGTGTCGGCGAGCAGCGGCGCGCTCCGGCGCGGCCACCTGTGGACCGGCAAGGCCGGCGGACCGTGGACCAAGCACGCGCGTGAGCTCCCGGTCGGGCCCGAGGACCTCTCCTACGACCCAGCGACCGGACGGCTGTGGACGCAGACGGAGTACCCGTACCGGCGCTCCGTGGTCAGCCTGCCACTGGCGCCCCTGGTCAGCCCAGGTGCTCGTCGATGAAGCACCAGCGCCAGCCCTCGCCGACCTCGAAGCTGCGGATCACCGGATGGCCGACCTCGTGGAAGTGCCCTTCGGCGTGGCGTTGCGGTGAGGAGTCGCAGCACCCGACGTGGCCACAGCTGACGCACAGCCGCAGGTGCACCCAGTCGGTGCCGTCATGCAGGCACTCGGCACAGCCCTCGGGGGTCTCGGCGCGCGGGATCATGGTCAGCTCGGCCAGGTGCTCGCAGGCCGTCTGGGCAACGTGGTGGGGCGTCATGAGGTCGCTGGGCCGGTCCTCTGAGGCGGTGCTGTGCGCCCGTTCGATCATGCTCTCTTCCAGGTCGAGTATCAGCATCACGTCGCGCAGGACGTCGTGGGCCACCAGACCCTCGTCGCGGATACGGACGACCTCGGACCGTTCGGCCTCGATCATCTGCTCGCGCAGCCGCGCGTAGACCACGCTGGGCGGGTTGGCCTTGTTGCCCAGCCGCTCCCACGCCGCCTCGGCGCGCTGGACGGAGCGCTCCCGCAGCCGGGCGACGACGGCCTCGGGTTCGTCTCCCGTCAGCGCCGCGTCGAGGGCGTTGCTCGCCTGTGTCGCCGCACGTTGCAGCACGCCGGCCTCCTGCAGGTGGTCCTCGGCCGGGTCGGGCCCGGACAGCCCGAGCCAACGCACCATCGTCGGCAACGTGGTGCCGTTGAGCAGCAGCGTCCCGACGGTGACGATGAACGCGATCAGCACGAGCGCCTCGCGCTCCGGCGTCTCCTCCGGCAGCAGGAAGACCGCAGCCAGGGTCACCACCCCGCGCATGGAGGCCCAGCTGACGAGCATCGGAACCTGCCACGGCGGCGGGGGGTCGTTGCGGCGGATCTTCGGGAGCAACCGCGGCCCGTACGTGGCGGGGAACACCCACACGATGCGCAGGACCACGACGGCCACGATGAGCACGACCCCCACGAGCAGGGTGCGGACGATGCCGATGTCGTTGACGTCGAGGTCCCCGAGCAGGCGCCGCAGTTGCAGCCCGATGAGCAGGAAGACCAGGCCTTCGAGCAGGAACTGCACCGCGGACCAGATCGTCCGCTCGAAGATGCGCGAGGCCGCCTGTTGGATCGTCGGTGAGCGGTGACCGAGCAGCAGCCCGGCGACGACGACGGCGAGGACCCCCGAAGCGTGCACCGCCTCGGCGGGCAGGTACGCCAGCCACGGCGTCAACAGCGACAGCACCCCGTCGGTCACCGGATCGGCGACGCGGGCGCGGATCCTGGCGACGAGCCACCCGACGACGAGCCCGATCGCCAGCCCGCCGCCCGCTGACAGCGCGAAGTCGAGCGCAATCGCGCTCGCGCTCACCGTGCCGCCGATGGCCACGATCGCCAGCCGCAGGCAGACCAGCGCGACGGCATCGTTGACGAGGCTCTCGCCCTCGAGGATCGTCACCACCCGCCGCGGCATCCCGCCGCGGCGAACTATCGCCATCGCCGCCACCGCATCGGGCGGCGCGACCACGGCACCGAGGGCCAGCGCGGCTGCCAGCGGGACCGGGAGCAGTGCGAACGTCAGCAGCCCGATGCCGACGGTCGTGAAGAGCACCAGGCCGACCGACAGCAACGCGATGGGCCGCTTGTTGCGCGAGAAGTCGACGAGCGACGTACGGATCGCCGCGGAGTACAGCAGTGGCGGCAGCAGCCCGAAGAGCACGACATCGGGGACGAGCTCGATCTCGGGGACACCGGGCACAAACGACGCGGCGATGCCGACCAGGACCAGCAGCAGAGGCGCCGAGACGGAGACGCGACCGGCCAGGACATTGACGACGGTGACGGCCGCCGCGAGCAGCACGACCAGCAGCGCGACCTCCACGCCGCCAGTGTCTCAGCCGAGCGCGGCGTCGGCGGACGTGGCAAGCGGCATGGACGCGGCTCGACGGGCCGTCAGGCCTCGCCAGCCGGCACGGCGGACGCTGACGCCGGTGCCCTCTCGACCGGGGTGGCGGGCTCGTGCGGGCCGTCGTCCAGGCCGTCCTCGAAGCTCGCCATCAGCATCACCAATGCGAGGAGCCCCAGCGGGAACAGGCCCACTGCAGCGAGAACCAGGACCATCGCCACACCCCGTTAGTCGACTCCGACGGTTGCAGTATGACCCATCGGGACGGCCCACGAGCAGTCGGCCGTTCGGCCATTCCGCGCACAGAGCGGGCGCGTTGGCGCCTCGCGCGTGCCACCGCGGCGAGCTCCTCCACGGTTCAGCCGGCGACCCCGTCGGCCAGCGTCTGCGCCTCGGCGGCCCGCACCCGCGCCCGCCCCGGCCGCGGGTCGGCCCGGAACGCCTCCTGCCCATCGAGGTTGACCGCCACCAGCA
>JACCVL010000137.1 GCA_013698185.1 Nocardioidaceae bacterium | reverse complement strand
CCACCACGGCCCGCCTGGCCGCCGCCCCCGGATCGACAGCCAGCACCCGCCGATGCACCGCCCGCTCAAGCTGGCCCGGGCTCAGAGCGGCTCGCACCGCGTCCTGGGCGAGCTCGGAGTCGACCAGCCTGCGCTGGCAGGGCTCGAGGATCTCGGTGACCGAGGTCACCCGGCGCAGGCCCGACATCGACACCCGCCCGGTGCCGACCAGCGCCAACAGCTGTGGATGATCGGCAACCGCCCGGGTCGCATCGGCGAGGCGGCCGCAGGCGGTCGCCGTCGCCACCTGCAGCCTGGCGGCCAGCTCGGTGGCGGCGGTGCGGCCCTGCAGGTGCTCCGGCACCCGCTCGGCCTGATCCTGGGCCAACCGGGCGGCACCGAAGGCGGTCAGATCACGGGCCTGGGCTGCCTGGACGGCGTTCGCCAGCCGCTCCTGCGCAGCGATGCGCTCGATCAACTGCGCCGGCGTGAGCTCATCGGCCGCCGGCGACACTCCGACCACGGCGCTGAGAGTGGCGCGGTCGCAACCCGTCGCCTCCGCGAGCGCATCGAGGACGGTGTCGAACATGGACTCATTGCAGCACCCACCACCGACAGTGTCAGATGTCGACGGTGCCGCCCGAGCGCCAGTAGAATCCGTCACGGCGGTCGAGGAAGCCCTCGTCGACCAGGTAACGGCGCACGGCCGCCACGTCGTCGTGGCGGAGCCGCGCGATGGCGTTCACCTCGGGTTCGGAGTAGATCTGCCCCAGCTCGAACTCCTGCGCGAGCCGGTCGAGCAGCACCAGCCGCTTCGACCGCTTCGCCGGAATGCGCGCCCAGCGACCGTCGGCGCCGACGAACACCCGCCGAACCGCCTCATTGTTCACTTCTGTCACAGTTTTGCCCTCTCTCGCCGAATAGGGATCTTCGTCGCTCGCGGTCGGCCCCGACATCACCGGGAGCCTGCCGTCGGAGGCGGCCGAAGCCGCCGCCCCGATCCCCGACCAGCCCGTCGCGGCCGGCCGGACGAGACTCAGCGCCCGAGCTGGTCGAGCCAACGTCGGCTCGTCCCCACCGTTGTCAGCTGCTGAGTCGCGCGCGTGAGCACGACGTAGAACACTCGCCAGGCCGTCTCGGAGGCATCGAGCACCTCGTCGGGCTCGATGGCGATCACTCCGTCGAACTCCAGGCCCTTGGTGTCCAATGGCTCGAGCACGCGGATCCGGCGGTCGGCCGCGGTCACGTCGGCCAGCAGCGCGTCGGCCGCTGCGTGCCGGTCGGGCGGCACCACAACCGCGATCGTGCCCTCCAGCGCAGCGGCCAGCTCGCTGACGGCGTCGGTGATCGTCGCGGCGAGGTCGTCGGGGTCGACGATTCGGTGCTGCGGCTCGCGCCCCGTACGCCGGACCGCGTCCGGCAGGTCCGGGTCGGTGACCACGTGTTGCACCACCTGGGCGGCCAGCGCGAACACCTCCGCGGAGTTGCGATAGTTGGTTGAGAGTCGAAACGTGTGCTCGGTCTTGTTCTCCAGCGCCTGCGCCCGGGCCTGTGCAGCCTCGGCCGGCAGCGGCCACGACGACTGTGCAGGGTCACCCACGATCGTCCAGCTGGCGTACCGTCCGCGACGGCCCAGCATGCGCCACTGCATCGGCGACAGGTCCTGGGCCTCGTCGACGAGAACGTGGGCATAACCGTCGTCTCCGGTCCGGCTGGTCGTCCGCGCCCGACGCGAGTCTGCCTCCTCGCGCTCGAAGCTCATCTGCTGCCTCGGACCCTCGTCGGGGTCGGGCTCCTCGGGCACCACGTCGCCGAGCAGGTAGCGCAGCTCGTCGATCAACGGCACGTCCTCGATGCTCGGCGGTCCGAAGTCCTCCGCGGCGGCGAGGAGGGTGCCGACCTCGTCGGCACTGAGCACGCCCTCGGCATATCGGCGCAGCCGCACCGGGTCGCGCAGCCAGCGCCAGACCTCGACAGCCTCAAGCGGCGGCCACCAGGACCGGGCAAAGCTCCCCACCGGCCCGTCGCCGCCCAGCTCGTCGGCGAACGCCTCCTTGCCCCGGTTGAGCGCGCGCTCGGCGCGGACGCGCGACCACAGCAGCTCGAGCAGCGCATGCTCCACCTTGCGGACCGGGCGGTTGCGGTTCTGGCCGCCGGACAGCAGCTGACGGGCCAGCCCCGCGAGGTCTCGCTCGTCGAGCTCCAGGACCTGGTCGCGCCAGAACGTCCGCAGCTGCGTGGGGGTGCCCGGTGCGGTGTCGCGCGCGGCCCGGGCTAGCACGCGGCGCATGCGGGCCGAGCCCTTGACCACAGCCACTGTGGGCGGGTCGTGCCGGGTGGCGCGGATGCCGTCGACGACCGCACCGACCGCGCGCAGCGTCACGGTGGTCTCGCCGAGACTCGGCAGGACCCGGTCGATATAGGTCATGAAGACCCCCGACGGCCCGACGATGAGCACGCCGCCGGCCTCGAAACGGCGGCGGTCGGTGTAGAGCAGGTACGCCGCGCGGTGCAGGGCGACCACCGTCTTCCCGGTGCCCGGTCCGCCACCGATGGTGGTCACGCCCCGCCCCGGCGCGCGGATCGCCTCGTCCTGCTCCTTCTGAATCGTGGCGACCACGGAGTGCATGTACGCATCGCGGGCCCGTGACAGCTGCGCCATCAGGGCACCGTCGCCGATCACCGCCATGTCGGCGGGTGCGGAGTCGGCGTCGAGCAGCTCGTCCTCGACGCCGACGACGGCCTGGCCGCGGCCACGGAGCACCCGGCGGCGGATCACCCCGGCGGGATCCTGCGCGGTCGCTTGGTAGAAGACCGCGGCGGCCGGTGCTCGCCAGTCGATGAGCAGGATCTCCTGGTCGGCGTCGCGCAGCCCGACGCGCCCGATGTAACGCGGCCCGTCGACCTGCGGTCCGGCAACGAGGTCGAGCCGGCCGAAGACCAGCCCCTCGTGCGCCGCGTCGAGCGCCGCGATGCGCTTGGCGGCCTGGAAGACCATCGCGTCGCGCTCGACGAGGCCGCCCTCGTGGCCCAGCCGAGCCCGGCCGTGGCCTTCGCGGGCCAACGCCTGCGCCGACCTGGCCGCCGCGTCGAGCCGGTCGTACACCCGGTCGACGTAGGTCTGCTCGACGGCCACCTCGCGCTGTGCGACCTGGTCGTTGTCCTCCGACACGGTGTGATCGACTCCCGGGTGCGGCGAAATCTGCGAACCCCCGATCGTACGCTGTGGCTCAGCGGCGCAGGAAGGTGCTCATCGCGGCGCGGGCCTCGGGGCTGGCGAACAAGCGCGCCGAGTGTGCGGCCACCTGTTCGCCGTGAGTGTCGATGCGCGCGAGCAACTCTGCATTGAGCAGCCCCTTGGCCTCGCGGGCGCCCTGCCGCGTCGCCTGCGCGAACTCCGCCGCCAGCGACGCCACCGCGCCCTCGACGGCGTCGTCCGCGACGGCGGTGGTGACCAAACCGTACTCAACGGCCTCGCGGGCACCGAACGGCGCGCCTGACAGTACCGTCAACGCCGCCCCGCGGGGGCTCATTCGCGGCAGGAGGGTCAAGGAGATGGCCGCCGCCGCCAGGCCCAGGCGTACCTCGGTCAGCGCGAACGTCACCGACTCCGCAGCCACCACCACGTCGGCCGCGGCCACGATGCCGAGCCCGCCCGCTCGGACCGGCCCGTCGAGCCGCACCAGCACCGGCACCTCCAGCGCCACGATGGCCCGCTGCAGCGCGACCATGTCCCGCGCCCCCTGCTCCATGCCGTCCGCGACCGCCTCGCGCAGGTCGGCACCCGAGCAGAACACTGGCCCGGCCGAGCGGATGACCGCCACACGTACCGACGGGTGGCTGGCGGCCGCGGCAAGCTGAGCGCGCAGGTCACCGATCAGCTGGCGGCTGAGCGCGTTGCGGTTCGCGGGGCTGTCGAGCGTGAGGGTGGCGACCGCATTGGCCACCTCGAGGTGCACCAGCTGGTCGGAGTCCATGCCGCGATCATCCCTGACCCTCATCGGCCGCAGGTAGCGTCACGATTTGTGGAGACGCGCGACACCGTACGGATGGGCACCGCGCAGGGTCGCTGGGTGCTGCTGGCCACCATTCTCGGCAGCGGCATGGCACTGCTCGACGGGACCGTGGTCAACGTGGCGCTGCGCGTGATCGGGGCCGACCTGGGCGCCGACCTCGCCGACCTGCAGTGGGTCGTCAACGCCTACATGCTGACACTGGCGAGCCTGATCCTGGTGGCGGGCTCGCTCGGCGACCTGCTGGGCCGGCGGCGCGTGTTCCTGGTCGGTGTGATCTGGTTCGCCGTCGCCTCGGCGCTGTGCGGCCTGGCGCAAGGACCGATGCTGCTGATCGTGGCGCGGGCCCTGCAAGGAGTGGGCGGGGCGCTGCTGACACCGGGAAGCCTGGCCATCTTGCAGTCGAGCTTCCACCGAGACGACCGCGCCCGGGCCATCGGCGCCTGGTCGGGGCTCGGTGGCGTGGCGGCGGCCATCGGCCCGTTCCTGGGAGGCTGGCTGGTGCAGGAGGCCTCCTGGCGGTACGTGTTCTTGATCAACGTGCCGCTGGCGGCCGCAGTGGTAGCGGTCACCGTGCGCCACGTCCCCGAAAGCTGCGACCGCACCGTCGCCGGGCGGCACGTCGACACCCTCGGCGCGGTCCTGGGTGCGCTCGGCCTGGGCGGGGTGACGTACGCGCTGATCGAGGCGGGTGGCGACAGCGGTGTGCTGGCCGTGGTGGTCGGGATTGCGGGTGCCGCGGCAATCGCCGCCTTCGTGGTGCACCAGCGGCGGGCGCCGTACCCGATGGTCCCGCCCAGCCTGTTCGCCTCACGCATCTTCACCGTCAGCAACCTGCTGACGGTGGTCGTCTACGCCGCGTTGGGCGCAATGTTCTTCTTCGTCGTGCTGAACCTGCAGGTCACATTGGGCTACACCCCGCTGGAGGCGGGCATCTCACTGTTCCCGATCACCGTTTTCATGCTGGTCTTCTCGGCTCGATCCGGCGCGCTCGCGACCCGGATCGGCCCGCGCCTGCAGATGAGCGCCGGGCCGATCGTCTGCGCGGTGGGCGTCGGCCTGCTGATCGGCATGGACGCCGACAGCAGCTACCTCACCGGAGTGCTGCCGGGGGTCAGCATCTTCGCCGCCGGGCTCACCGTGCTGGTGGCGCCACTGACCGCGACCGTCCTGGCTGCGGCCCCGGACCGGTATGCCGGGGTCGCCAGCGGCGTGAGCAACGCAGTGGCCCGTACCGGGAGTCTGCTCGCCGTTGCCGCCCTGCCGGTGGCGGTGGGGCTGAGTGGCACCGACTACGACGACCCGGCGGCCTTCGGAGCTGGGTTCCGTCACGCGATGTCGGTCAGCGCCGCGCTGCTGGTGGCCGGCGGCCTGCTGGCGCTCGTCGGGCTGCGCCGCGCCGGCACCGAGCTCCTGAGCGAGTCCGAAGAGCCTGCGGCCGTGGAGCCGGCACCCGAGGAGCCACCGGTGTTCGCGCTGCCGCACTGCCCCCCGTCGTCGGTCAGGCCTTCGGGGGCATCCCTGCTCAAACGACCGTGACGGCCACGCCATGCCAACCAGTAGCGCCGTCGGGCCGAGGTGCAGTTCGCTGCGAGGTCTGCGTCTCGCCGTCGTCGTCGGTGGCCCGGACCTCGAGGGTGTGCGTGCCGGGCTCGGCCGCCCACTGCCACACCCACTGCCGCCAGGTGTCGCTGCCGTCGGCAGTGGCCAGGCGCGCCTGCTGCCACGTCCCGTTGTCGACTCGCACCTCGACCTTGCTGATGCCGCGGTGCTGGGCCCAGGCGACGCCGGCGACGGCCACGGTGCCCGTCTTGACGGTGGCGAACGACGTCGGCACGTCGATGCGGGAGGCGGTCTTGATGGGCGCCTGCGCCGCCCAACCGCGGTCGGTCCAGTACGCCGAGAACTCCGAGAAGCTGGTGACCTCCAGGTCGGTGAGCCACTTGGTCGCCGAGACGTAGCCGTACAGTCCCGGCACGACCATGCGCGCGGGAAAGCCGTGCTCGATCGGCAGCGGCTCACCGTTCATCGCGACGGCGATCATCGCATCCCGCCCGTCGGTGAGCGCGTCGATCGGGGTGCCCGCGGTGAAGCCGTCTGAGCTGGTCGACAGCACCGCATCGGCACCCGCACGGACGCCCGCCTCGTCGAGCAGGTCCTTGACCAGCACCCCGGTCCAGGTCGCGTTTCCCGCCAGCTCGCCACCGATCTCGTTGGACACGCAGGTCAAGGTGACCCGGCGCTCCACCAGCCGCCGTTTCAGCAGGTCGGCAAAGCTGATCTCGAGCTCGTTGTCGACCGCTCCGTGGATGCGCAGCGACCAGGTTCCGGCTGGCACGTCGGGCGGCGTCAGCGCGGTGTCGATGCGGTAGAAGTCCTCGTTGTCGGTCAGGTAGCTGGTGATCCCCCGCACCGGCAACGACGCGCCCTTTGGCACCGCGCCTGCCGTGTCCGCGGCGGCGGGGATCATGGTCTGCTTGCGGGAGGCGATCGCCGCAGCCGGCCCCACCAACCGTGCACCAATGCCACCGATGGCTACCACGGCACCGGTGGC
Organism: Nocardioidaceae bacterium; assembly: GCA_013698185.1. Lineage (GTDB taxonomy): Bacteria > Actinomycetota > Actinomycetes > Propionibacteriales > Nocardioidaceae > JACCVL01. Next base: position 2,773 of record JACCVL010000137.1, on the reverse strand, counting down.
GAGAACGGCCTCCAGGAACCTGCGCCGGTCGAAGTCGGCGCCCACGTCGTCGCCGGGGTGCGGCTCCCCCCAGGCCGCGGACTCCGCGTGCCGGCGCCTGGCGAGCGCCGAGAGCAGCCACGAGAGCGTACCGATGCTGACGACCAGGGCGAGCAGTGCCGGCAATACGGTCACGGGCGCCGATCCGAGCGACGTCCGGTCGGTCGCCGCAGCCACCACTGCCAGCACGCCCAGCGTGGCGGTGATCGCGATCGCCACCCTTGGGTGACGCAGTCCGATCACGCCGGCGGCCGCGGCGGCCAGTGCGATCACAGCGAAGATGGCGGCAAGCAGCACCAGCTTGTCAGTGCTGCCGAACTGCTCGACCGCGAAGTCCTTGAGCGCCGGGGGCGCGAGATCGATGACGGCGTTGCCCACCGAGACGATAGGGGCCGGGACGCCGGTGAACAGGGCTGCGGCCAGGGACGCAGCGGCCACGCCGGCCGCCGCCGCCAGCAGACCCGCTCCGGCGGCGGCCAACCGGGTGCTGGTGCGGAAGCTGGTCACAGCACGGGTTCGGTTCAGCGGAGTCTCAGGATTGCCGTCACGACCCTGCGTGACATGATGCTCACAAGGTCGCGGCATAGTCCGCCCTAGTCTGCTCGGCGACGCTGCCCCAGCCGAACACCTCGACGGCGCGCTGCCGGCCGGCCTGTCCCATGGCGTGCGCGCGGGCGGGGTCGGTGGCGACCGCCGTCAGCGCCGCGGCGAGGTCGGCCTCGAACCGGGCCGCGTCGACCGGCATCCCGGTCCCGTCGTCGGCCTGCTCGATCTCCACCAGCAGTCCGGTCCTGCCGTCGTCGACCACCTCGGGGATCCCGCCGGTCGCGGTGGCGACGACGGCGGTGCCACACGCCATCGCCTCCAGGTTGACGATGCCGAGCGGCTCGTACACCGATGGGCAGGCGAAGACGGTGGCGGCGGTGAGCAGGGCGACGACGTCGGGACGGGGCAGCATGCCGGCGATCCAGACGATGCCGTCACGCCGGGTCCGCAGGTCTGCGACCAACCCCTCGACCTGCGCGCCGATCTCGGGGGTGTCCGGTGCACCGGCGCACAGCATGACCTGCACCTCCGGCGGCAGGGCGGCCACCGCGCGCAGCAGGTGCGGCAACCCCTTCTGCCGGGTGATCCGGCCGACGAACACCACGCTCGGCCGGTCCGGGTCGAGCCCCAGCGCGCGGACGCGGTCGAGGTCGTGCACCGGCTGCCACAGCTCGGTGTCGATGCCGTTGCGGACGACGTGGACGCGAGCGGGGTCGACGGCTGGATAGCTGCGCACCACGTCGACGCGCATGGCATCGCTCACCGCAATCACGGCCGCCGCGCCTTCCACCGCGGTGCGCTCGACCCACGAGCTCACGGCGTAACCGCCGCCCAGCTGCTCGACCTTCCAGGGCCGCAGCGGCTCCAGGCTGTGCGCGGTGAACACGTGCGGCACCCCGTACACCATGCTCGCCAGATGTCCGGCCATCGCGGCGTACCAGGTGTGGGAGTGCAGCACGTCGGTGCCGGCGACGCCCGCGGCCATGGCCACGTCGACACCCAGCGACTGCAGCGCGCCATTGGCCTCACGCAGGGCATCGGGCACCGGGTACGCCGACGTCCCGGGCTCCTCGCGAGGGCCGCCCCAGCAGTGCACCCGTACGTCGAGATCGTCGATGCGCCGCAGCGCCCGGACCAGCTCGGCGACGTGCACACCGGCACCGCCGTAGACGTCGGGAGGGTACTCACGACTCAGCACATCGGCGCGCATGTCGCGACCCTAGCCCTGGCTGACCGCAACCCCATGGGGTCGCCGCATGGCGGTGCGTGGTCGTGGTCCCAGGGTCCTGACGATCGTGCTGGCGGGTGGTGAGGGCAAGCGGCTGCTGCCGCTCACCGCCGACCGCGCCAAGCCCGCGGTGCCGTACGGCGGGATCTACCGGCTGGTCGACTTCGCGTTGTCCAACGTGGTCAACTCCGACTACCGCAAGGTCGTCGTGCTGACGCAGTACAAGAGCCACAGCCTGGACCGGCACGTCACCCAGACCTGGCGGCTGTCGTCACTGCTGGGCAACTATGTGACGCCGGTCCCGGCGCAGCAGCGGGTCGGGAAGCGGTGGTATCTCGGCAGCGCCGACGCGATCTTCCAGAGCCTCAACCTGGTCCGAGACGAGCACCCGGACATCATCGTCGTCGTCGGTGCCGACCACGTCTACCGCATGGACTTTGCGCAGATGGTCGAGTCGCATCTCGACAGCGGCGCCGCGGCGACCGTGGCGGCGATCCGGCAGCCCATCGAGCTGGCCGACCAGTTCGGCGTCATCGACGTCGAGCCCAGCGACACCCGGCGGATCCGAGCGTTCCTGGAGAAGCCCACCGCGCCGGAGGGTCTGCCGGACTCCCCCGGAGAGGTGCTGGCCTCGATGGGCAACTACGTCTTCGACCGTTCGTCGCTGGTCGACGCGGTCACCGCAGACGCCGACAACGACGACAGCCGCCACGACATGGGCGGCGACATCGTGCCCGCGTTCGTGGCCCGCGGCGAGGCCGGTGTCTACGACTTCAAGGACAACGAGGTGCCGGGGGCGTCGGGTCGCGACAAGGCGTACTGGCGCGACGTCGGGACGATGCGCAGCTACCACGAGGCGCACCTCGACCTGGTCAGCGCCTTACCGGTGTTCAATCTCTACAACGCGGCGTGGCCGATCTACACCTACTACGGTCCGCTGGCGCCGGCCAAGCTCGTGCA
>JACCVL010000135.1 GCA_013698185.1 Nocardioidaceae bacterium | reverse complement strand
GAGGCCCGCTACGCAGCCCTCATCGCTGCTGCCATTCGTCATGCCGCGAGTCGCACCAACAACATCGGCTTCGCCGCCCACCCCGAGTACGGCGATGGCGTCCTCACTTGGCACCTCGCCCTCAGCGCCGAGCAGTCACGTGGCGGACCTGTCCGGCGGCCGCGACACGTCCTCGTATGCCGGCGGGAAGGTGACGTACTTGCGATCGGTCGAGTCTTGCATGACTCGATGGATCCGTCGCGGCATCTCGCCCGCGAGACCGACTGGGACTAGACGCCGATGCCAGGGCCGTACGACGGCGCCGGGCGAGGCCGCTCGGGTTCCGGGTGCCTGACGTTCGGGGGGTGCGGACGTCGACGCGTACGTGAAGCCGATCTACACCGCGCCAAGCCCGGGCGCCGTGAATCAGCCGAGTCCGGGCGCCCCGGCGTAGGCAGGCAGCGCCGGCTGGCCGCCGAGGTGGCAGTAGAGCACCCGCGAACCGGCGGGGATCTCCCCGGAGCGCACCATGCCGATGAGGGCGGCCATCGACTTCCCCTCGTACACCGGGTCGGTCAACATCGCTTCGGTGCGGGCGGCGAGGTGGATCGCGTCGATGGTCTGCTCGTCGGGGATGCCGTAGGCGGGGCCCGCATAGCCGTCCAGCACCGTGATCTCGTCGTCACGCAACGGACGGGCGAGGCCGATCTTGTCAGCTGTGGCGGTGGCGATCCGGGTCACTTGGTCGATGGTCTGGGCGAGGGTGGCGGAGGCGTCCACGCCGATGACCCGTCGGTCGTCGCGATCCTCGAGCGCGAACCCGGCGATCATGCCGGCGTGACTCGACCCGGTCACGGTGCACACGACGACGGTGTCGAAGAACGTGTCGAGCTCGGCCTCCTGCGTTGCCACCTCGCGGGCCCAGTTGGCGAAGCCGAGCCCGCCGAGTGGGTGGTCGGAGGCACCCGCTGGGATGGCGTACGGCTTGCCGCCGGCCGCCTTGACCGACTCCAACGCCCGCTGCCAGCTTTCCCGTACGCCGATGTCGAACCCGGCGGGGTCGGTACGGATGTCGCCCCCCATGATCCGGGTGAGCTGGATGTTGCCGACCTTGTCGTAGGCCATGTCGGGCCAGTCGACCCAACGCTCCTGCACGGTCACCGCGCCGAGCCCGAGCCGGCGGGCGACCCCGGTGACCTGGCGGGTGTGGTTCGACTGCATGCCGCCGATCGAGACCAGCGTGTCGCAGCCGGAGTCGATCGCCTCGGCCGCCAGATACTCCAGCTTGCGGACCTTGTTGCCGCCGTACGCGATGCCCGAGTTGCAGTCCTCACGCTTGGCCCAGATCTCGACCTGCCCGCCCAGCGCCAGGCTCAGGCGCGGCAGCGGATGCACAGGTGAGGGTCCGAACAGCAGCGGCTCGCGGCGGAAATCGTCAAGGCTCATGTGCGCTCCCGGTGCGTTCTGTCGCCGTTGGGCCGAAGGCTACTGGCCGCCGCAGGGAGCGGACCGGCTGGCGGGTGACGCTGCGGCTCGACGCCAGAGGCGACCGTCGACAATTTTTATGCACTCCTGGCGCCGCGACTACGTTGCGTCCGTGTTGGAGGCCTGGGACCCGGCGGCCGAGGGCGTCATGACGCTGCCGAGCGGCCGACTGGCACGGGGCGCGGCCTGCGCAACGCCATGCCGGCCGGGCCGCCGCCGGACTTCGGCACGAGGCAGATCTGGGCTAGCACTTGTGCTACCGTTGTGCCATGGACGCCGTGGGCCTGCGCGAGCTGCGGCAGCGTGCGTCCGAGCTGGTCCGTCGGGTCGAAGCAGGGGACGAGGTGACCATCACTGTCGCCGGCCGCCCCAGCGCACGGCTGGTTGCTGTGGCACCGCGTGCGTGGCGGCAATGGGACGAGGTGGCTGAGTTGTTCACCGGGCCTGCAGACACCGCCTGGGAGCACGACCGAGGTCGTCTGGACCATGATCTCCGGGATCCGTGGGCGACGCGGTGAGAGCAGTCCTGGACACGAGCGTGATCATCGCCACCGACGTGGGTCCGCTCACCGGCGAGTTGGCGATCAGTGCCGCCACCCTGGCCGAGCTGCACTTCGGGGTGTTGGTGGCCGACGTCCCATCCATCCGCGCAGAGCGCCTGCGCCGGCTGTCCGTCCTGCAGCGCCAGTTCCAAGCGCTGCCCGTCGACGACGCGGTCGCCGCCAGCTACGGCAGGTTGGCGGCAGCCGTCGCGACAGCCGGCAGTCAGCCTCGTGCCCGCACGATGGACCTGCTGATCGCCGCCACCGCGCATGCGTACGGCGCACGGCTTTTCACCCGCAACATCGCTGACTTCGCCGGCGCGGACCAGCTGGTCGAGGTGGTCGAGGTCTGACCGTCCACTGGCGGGATCCGTGTTCGTCGATATCCGCCAGTAGGGCGTCGAAGATATCCCGTGCGACGTCGCTAGCGTTTGTGGCGTGGGAGCTATCGAGGTCACGAACCTCCGGCTGGCGTACGGGGAGCTGCAAGCAGTCGACGGGGTGAGCTTCGAGGTCGCGGAGGGGGAGTTCTTCGGCATCCTCGGGCCCAACGGGGCCGGCAAGACCACCACGCTGGAGATGATCGAGGGTCTCCGCCAACCCGACTCCGGGGACGTCCGGCTGCTCGGGCAGCCACCGTGGCCGCGCAAGGACAAGCTGCTGGCACGCATCGGCGTACAGCTGCAGGCGTCGTCGTTCTTCGAGCGCTTGACCGCCCGGGAGCAGATCCACACCTTCGCCGCGCTGTACGGGGTCGGGCGCGGCCCAGCAGACGACTGGCTCGAGCGGGTCGGGTTGGCCGGCAAGGCCGACACCCGCACCGAGGACCTGTCCGGCGGGCAGACGCAGCGGCTGTCGATCGCCTGCGCGCTGATCCACGACCCGGAGGTGGTCTTCCTCGACGAGCCCACCGCAGGCCTCGACCCGCAGGCTCGTCGCAACCTGTGGGATCTGTTGTCCCAGCTCAACGAGTCCGGTCGCACGGTGGTGTTGACCACGCACTACATGGACGAGGCGGACACTCTCGCGGACCGGGTCGCGATCATGGACCGCGGCAAGATCCTCAAGCTCGACACACCCGCCGCGCTCGTACGCGGGCTGGCTGCGCCGGTGCACATCTCGCTGGGTCCCGGTCAGCTGTCTCGCGAGGACGCCAGCACGATCCGCGGGGTGGACGAGGCCACCGAAGAGGGCGGCGACCTGGTGCTGTCCACCCGTACGCCAGCCGACGTGCTCACCCAGCTGGCGTCGACAGACCGGCTGGACGGGCTGCAGGTCAAAGCGGCCACGCTGGAAGACGTGTTCTTGGACGCGACCGGTCGGGAGTACCGCGCATGAGCACGCCCTTCGTCGCGTTAGCCGCTGCCATCTTGCGGGGCTTCCTCCGCGACAAGGCGTCGCTCTTCTTCGCGGTTGTCTTCCCGCTGATGTTCCTGGTGCTTTTCGGGGCGGTCTTCGACGACACCACTGCCGACAAGATCGAGCTCATCGAGGTCGGCGAGGTGAGCCTGCTCGACGACCTGCCCGACGAAGCGCAGGCGGGTTTCGTCGACGCGTTCGAGGTCGCCAAGGGCGACGACCTGGGGGCGGCCATCGGCGAGGTGCGTGCCGGTGATGCCGATGTCGCGATCGAGCAGCAGGACCAGAGCGTCATCGCGCACTACACCGAGACCGACCAGGTCGCGGCGGCGCAGACACTCGGAACGCTTAACGCCTTCGTCGACGGTGCGAACGTCGCCGCGTCCGGCCAGCCTCCCCGCTTCCAGCTCTCGGTCGAGCCCGTCGAGGACGAATCGCTGGCGAACATCGACTTCGTCACGCCCGGCCTACTGGGGTGGGCGGTCGCGATGAGCGCGGCATTCGGTGCCGCGGCCACCCTGCAGGGGTGGCGCCAGACCAAGCTGCTGCGGCGGCTGCAGCTGGCACCGGTCCGTACCCGGACGATCGTCGGTGCCCGGGTCGTGACAACCCTGCTGGTCGCCTTCGGGCAGACCGCGATCTTCCTCGGGCTGGGGAGCGCGGCGTTCGGGCTGAACCTGAGCGGATCGTGGCCGATGGCCATCCCGCTGGTCGCCGCCGGCGCGTTGTGCTTCATGGCCCTGGGGTTGTTGGCGGGTGCAGTCACCAAGACCACCGAGGGCGCGGTCAACATGGCCAACTTCCTGGTGCTGCCAATGGCCTTCCTCAGCGGCTCCTTCTTCCCGCTGGAGGGCGCGCCCGACTGGCTTCAGGTGATCTCCAAGGCGCTACCCCTGCGGCACATGAACGACGCGATGCTCGATGTGATGGTGCGCGGGCAGGGCCCGTCCGCAGCGTTCCCGACGCTCGGGCTCTTGTTGGCGTTCGCGGTGGTGATGACGCTGGTGGCCGCACGGCTGTTTCGCTGGGAGACGACCTGACCAAGCGCGCACCACTGCTTCGCCTCACTCAGTCGCGAGTGCTTGACCCGTAGCGGCTCGCCGTGCCGCCTCGAACGGCACGCGGTCGAAGATGATCCGCAGGTGGGTGATCTTGCCGTCTGCCACCGACAGGCACTCCGCGGCCGGGGCATCGCGGACCGGAACTGTGTCTGTGTCGTACATCAGCACGGCAGTCGTGTCGTCGCCGAATGCGGCGACGAGGTGCGAGCTGGTGAGGATCCGCGCGAACGGCTCCATGAAGCCCCGAAAAGCCTCGGCTCCCTGCAGGTGGCCGGCCGGTGCCTGGCAGGTGATGTCGTCGGCGATGTAGGTTATCGCCTGGTCGAAGTCGTGCCCTGTCCAGGCGTGGTGATAGGCGAGCGCGGTGTCCAGCGCGGCCCTGTGGTTGTTGCCCATGGCTTGTCCCTCCGTGCGGGGTCGTTGGTGACTGTCGAGACACCGCTGACGCTGCAAACGGAACGCTTCGGCGCAGATTGACCCCGCCGTGTCGAGACGTGGAAGCATGCCGCGGTGAGCCCATCGACGCTGGAGCGGGCGCAGGACGGGGACGAGCATGCTTTTCGCGAGCTCACCGCTCCGCACGTTCGTGAGCTGCATCTGCACTGCTACCGGATGCTCGGGTCGGTGGCCGACGCCGACGACCTCCTGCAGGAGACGCTGATCGCCGCTTGGCGCGCGTTGGGTGGCTTCGCCGGCCGGGCGTCTCTGCGCGCGTGGCTGTACCGCATCGCCACCAACCGTTGTTTGAACGCGATCCGGGACACCAAGCGACGTGCACCAGCCGAACCGGTCCCCCCGTTCGATCCGCCGCCGCCGTCACGCCGAGGCGACGTGACCTGGTTGCAGCCATACCCGGACTTGTGGCTGGAGCAGGCAGCGGATCAGGCGCCGGGTCCTGCGGACAGCTATCACGCTCGCGAAACCGTCGAGTTAGCGTTCGTCGTCGCCCTGCAGCGGTTGCCTCCGCGTCAGATGGCCGCGCTGCTGCTGCACGACGTGCTCGACTTCTCGACCGTAGAGGTAGCCGAAATGCTGGGCACCCGCGCGACTGCGGTAAAGGGTGTCCTGCAACGTGCCCGCGCGTCTCCGGCCCGAGTCGGCGCCCGCTCGATGAGAAGCCCCGCGAGCCGGGGCGATTCCGCAGGCGAGTGGGAGCTTGCCCGCCGCTTCGCCGACGCGTTCGCCGCCGACGACATCGATGGTGTCATTGACCTGCTCACCGACGACGCGTGGTTGGCCATGCCGCCGGCACCACACGAATACGTTGGCCACGACGCGATCGGGGGCTTCTTGCACGCAAGTGCGGGTTGGCGGCCAGGTCGCCGCTTCCGGCTGGTGCCGACCCGGGCTAACACACAACCCGCCTTCGCCTGCTACCTCACCAGCCCCGAGATGCCGAGCGGTGACTCCGCCGGAATGCTCGTCCTCACCGTGTCCGACACACACGTCAGCGGCATCACCCGCTTCCTCGACCACCGCCTCCCATTGCGTTTCGGGCTGGACGCCCCCAGGTCGCTTCCCGACGTCAGCAAGCCGCTCGGCGCACTGGAAGTCCACACTGGGAGCGCACTGGCAACTGACTGGTAGCGTTCTCCCATGCAGACAACCATGGACTCCGTGGGACGGGTCGTCGTCCCCAAGTCGCTGCGCGAGGCGCTCGGTCTGGGTCCCGGCTCGACAGTGGACATCTCGTTTTACGGTGCTGGGTTGCAACTGGTCCCGGCGGGGCGTACGGCGCGGTTGGTTCAGGAACCCGGCGGGCTGGTGGCCACCGGGGAGACGACGATCGACGACGAGGATGTCTTTCGGCTGATTGACACCGGCCGGCGGTGAGCGTCCCGGTCGCGCTGGATACCAGCGTCGCGATCCCTTTGGTGGTTCAGATGCACCGAGCCCACCAAGCGGTCGTTCGCTGGTCGGCTGAGCGGGAGATCGCACTCAGTGGGCATTCGCTGGTCGAGACCTACTCGGTGCTGACCCGTCTGCCCGGCGACCTGCGATTGACGCCCGCAGACGCCGCTCGACTGCTGAGCGATCGCTTCGCTCAGCCCTTGCTCCTCGGTGCGGACTCGACGACCAATCTCCCGCATACGCTCGGCCGGCTCGGCATCGCCGGCGGCGCGGTGTATGACGCGCTAGTGGGCCTGGCGGCCGCAGAGCACGGCGCTGACCTGGCCACCCGGGACAGCCGCGCCAAGGCGACGTACGAGCGGGTGGGCGTGCGGGTGATCGTCGTCGACGACTGAACCGCGTTGGGCGGCAGGACGCTGACGTTATGTCATGTGACCCCGCGGAGCCACGTGCCGTCGTCCGCGTTCCAACCGGCGCCGCGCTATCACCATGGTCACGTCATCGCATGGGCGTCGAGCCATGCCCTCGCCCTGCGCTGCGACGCGCGAGACAGCCAGGCGTCCTGGACCACCTCGGACAGCTCTTGCCGGGTGAGCTCGCCGATGCGGCTCGCCCACAGCAGCACCGACGGGTGCCCGTCGAAGTGCGGGGTGGTGAAGAAGGGCGACGCCTCGTCGCCTACGAGCGCCTGCTTGTCGGCATCCGAGGGCACCCAGAACACGATCACGTCCTCGGCCTAGTACCGCTGGCATGGGGTCTTCCCGACGCTGCGTCCGTTCTACGGGCCGGCTCGGCCTCGATACGTCGCGCGATCGTGGCCCAGCCGGTAAGGATGGCCACCCGGCGATGCGTCATGTCGCTTGGGCGTCGTTGTAACGTTCCAAGACTTCGAGGAGGGTCCGGCCCAGGTCAGTGATCCTGTAGCCCAGCCCACCCATAGCTCCCAAGGCGCGCACGAAGCCCGCGTTGGCTAGACCCGTGACCGTGACGTACGTCGTATCAACAGGCATCCCGGTCCGGCCGGCCACTGCTTCCACATTCCACGTCAGTCTCTCGACATCAGTGGTGATCTTCGCGGCCTGAACGCCAGGGTTGTCTCCTCCCTCTTCTCCCTCTTCCCTCCACTCCGGTGGTCCGTCCAATACCCGGAGTGCCGCGACGTGATGGCGTCGAATGTCCTGGAGGCCGATGAGCACGAGCTCGACGTCGTCAACGCGATCGGGCTGCAGCACTACAGATCCCAAAGCGGCCCCTAACGCGTCCAGGATCTCGTCCTGACCAGTCATCGCAGAGGCAAAAAGGACACGAGCCACAATCGGAATGAGACTTGGATTCTGGAGAATGCGTTCCGTCAGGTCCTCCCTTGACAGACCTGACAGGGTCTGAGCGGCACGAAGTGCGCGGGAGTGATTCCGTGCGTGCTCTTCACGAAGACCGCGCACGAAGCGTCGAGCCGGGTCCGCCATTAGGGGACCCAGGATCGGAACCATCGATACCAACCCGGCGCCAGCCTCATCACGCCAGTCGTCAGATGAAGGCATTCGACAAGCCTAGAGGCCGCCGATCACTGACCAGCCTCCGCGTCGCTCGACCGGGCCAGCTCGCAGGCCAGCCCGGTCGAGGTCGTGGGGTATTGGGAATGGATCAGGCGGCTGCGGCCTCCTGCTCTCCGACGTTGCCCACGACGACGGACTTGTCCGCACCGTTCCACTTGCCGTCGTGCATGCCAGCTTCCACCTGCTGCGCTAGCAGCAACCCGGTGAGCATGCGGCGCACAGTGGCCACGCTGACCTTCAGGTCATCCGCGATGGTGGCGATGGTGTCTCCGGCTTCTCTGCGCTTGGCCACCGTCTCGGCCCGTGTGCGCTCCTTGGTGCTCGGTGCCAGGTAGGGCAGGTTCCGCAGTGTCTGGTTCCGGCGCTGCCGGTAGAACCGGGCGGTGCCCTGGGCTGCCGCCTTGGCCAATGTGGCGGTCTGGGCTGGCGCCGCCTTGGTGCTGCTGGTCTTCGGTGTAGCGGTCTTGGTCGCCATGATGGCTACTCCTTCTGTTGGACCCCGCTGGGTCTGGTGTGTGGTACAGCCCCACCCTGCAGAAGATCGCCTCGCATGTTCAGAGTCGCTGGCCACAGCCGAGATTCCACCCGCCGAGCGCCCCTGCCCGCTCCTCACCCCACGCACACGCGCCAGGTCAGGCATGACTTCGCGCGTCATCAACTCAGTCGTTGGGGCGGGATGCGCCCGGTTGCGCGCGAGCTAACGCCAGGGAACGCCAACTACGTCGCCGACTGGTGCCCCCGCACTGCCCCCGCAGCCTGAAGGCTGACGGTGACAAAGGTGCTCCCACCAGTGTTTCTGCTGACCAGGGGCCGATTTAGCCAGAGCCGCCTTCGGGATTTGAACCCGAGACCTACGCATTACGAGACAGTGGCGCCACGCTCAACCGGGGCAGCTCGGATTCCAGATCACGCTTAGGGCGTCCATCGCCGTCCACGGCCGTCCGTTGGCTTGGCTGCAAAGTTGGCTGCAAACCACAATGGACCACAGCAGGCTGTCGATGTCGTCGGTCACCTCCCCGCACGTTCGTCGGGTGACCGGTCATGACCGCCGACCCCATCATGACCGCCCCCGATTCTCCATCGCCTCCTCCACAAGACGCCGGATCTGGTGATGCCGCCGAGCTGGTGGCCGAGGACCGGTTCTCGATCGTCCCCGAGTGGGTGCTGGACGCCGACATCGGCGACTGCGCGATGCGGTTGTACGCGGTGCTGCTCCGGTTCGGCAACACCACCGGCGCCAGGATGCCCGCCCGC
>JACCVL010000019.1 GCA_013698185.1 Nocardioidaceae bacterium | reverse complement strand
TGCCGGTAGACGGCGTCGGAGATCCTCCGTTTGAGGCAGCGCATCGCTTCCATCCGAGTCTTGCCGGCGGCGAGCTTGCGTCGGTAGTAGGCGCGGCCGGGGGTGTCGAGCCGGGCCTGGGTGGCTGCGGCGATGTGGAGCATGTGGTTCATCTTTCGGTTCCCGGCCCGCGAGAGCCGGTGCCGGACCAGCTCGCCGGAGGATGCGTCGATGGGTGCGGTGCCGGTCCAGGAGGCGAACCGGTTCCGGTCGGCGAACCGGGTGACGTCACCGACGTCGGCCAGGATCCGGGCCGCGACGACCGGTCCGACCCCAGGCAGGTCCATCAACCTCGACCCGAGGGCCAGCACCATCGCTTTCAGCTCCTTGGTGAGGGTCTTGATCTTGTTCTCAACCATGACCAGCTCGGCGAGCTGCTCGGCAGCGAGCCGGCGACGGGTCTTCCCGGCCAGGTCCCGTGGACGCACCGAGGAGAGGATCGCCTTGGCCTGACCGGTGGTGATGTCCTTCTTCGCCTGACCTGGTGTGAGCTCCGACAACAGGCGGTGCAGCCGGTTGACGGTCTGGATCCTGGTGCGGGGTGAGTTCCTCACGGCGGTCGGCGAGCATCCGCAGCGCCTCGAGCTCCACGTCGTAGGCCAGCACCCGCAGGCCCTTCGTGCGGACCGCGACCACCGCGACCGCATGCGCATCGTGGGCATCGGTCTTCCGGTTGTGCCCGGTGTCGAACAGGCGTGCTCGCGCCGACAGCTTGGCCGGCACATCGACGACGTGTTCGCCGTCGGCCAGCAGCCGCTGAGCCAATGGCCGGCCGGCGCCGTTGCTGCCCTCGACCGCCCAGACCCGCTCTGGCCATCGCGACACGGTCTTCCGCATCGCGGCGTACCCGGCCTTGTCGGTGCCGAACCGGCCTGTCGCCAACACGTTCTCGTGATCGTCAACGACTTCGATCGTCGCCGACAGCTTGTGGGGATCGACCCCGATGAACACCTTCGACATGCCATCACCCGCCTCGTCGTGAACCTGTAGGAATCGCGAGGCGGGCATTGCTATTGCGAGCTGGGCAGTCCCCTCTGGAGCCACGCCTCGGCACGGCGTCCGGCGGGCACGCAAACCGAAAGAGAGCCACACCCAACGCAAGGGCGGGCAGCCGCAAAGAGAGCACCCCACCGAACGCCTGGACCGAGCCTGGCCGGACACCGGTCCTACCGGAATCGTCTAACAGCCGCGAGCAGACTCGCCGTTCTCCGACTGTCGCCCAATGCGCAACCGATGGAGCCCGGATCACGTGGATAATACCGATATGCGGATGCTTGAAACCGTCCGCGGGTGCGTGCGAATGCTGCGTCGCCACGACCTCCGATGAGCCAACGCTTCGCGGTGCTCGGCGGACGTCGCCGGCCGCACCCAAACGCGTGTTGCAGCCGGGCATCTCGCTGCCCGCTTTTGCCGTCCCTGATATGAAACGTAACGCTCAGTGAGTAATCGATCACTGAGAATTGCCGAAACGGTGTCGCATCGGCTGCCGCTCGGGTACCGTTTCGGTCTGGACGGGCCGACCGCGCAGAACCCGTGTTCGAGACCGTTGCTGGCCACTCCTGCGGCAGGCAGTCGACACAAGGAGAATGCTGTGCTTCGACGGACCGTATGCCCGGCCCTAGCGCTTCTCGTCGCAGCGGCCTTGACCGCCATGACCGTCGCCACCGCTGATGGCAGCAACCCGCCACCCGGTACCGATGCCGGGCCGCCGTACACGTTCGCCACGGAGCTGAAGGGTGCCGGCAGCGTGGGCGTCGGGCTGAAGGACGCGGCTTGGCTCACTAGGTCCGAGCACGGGTACCGCCTCCGCAGCGGCCAGCAAGACAGCCACCTCGTTGTCACCCTCCACGATGGCCGGCTCCGCTTCGCCGACACCGGCACCAAATCATTCAAGAGGCTGTCACCCGCCTGCCACCGGAAGAAGGTGAGGGTGGGAATCGTCGCGGTGTGCCGGGTACCCGGAAGCATCAGCGTTCGTCGGCCGTTGCTGGTCGAGGTGTGGCCGAGGCTCGGCAACGACTTCACCGATACCTCCACCCTCCCCGCCACGTTCGCCGTGACCGTGTTGGGCGACAAGGGCCACGACGTCGCGCGCTTTGGGGCAGGTCGCGACTTCTTCAACGGCTTCTCCGGTCGTGACCTCGTCCGGGGCGGCGGCGGCAACGACTGGATCAGGGCCGGGCTCGGCAACGACGCCGTCCACGGCCGCGCGGGCAACGACGACATCGTCGCCGTGGACGGTCGTGACACCCTGCACGGCGGAGGCGGCGACGACCGGCTTTGGGCCGGGGACGGCGACGATCGGCTCTGGGGCGACGCGGGTGCGGACTTCGTTCTGTGCGGCGCCGGCCGCGACAGCGCCAACGTCGACGCGGGCGACCGTGTCTTCCAGAACTGCGAGTCCGTCCACCACGGCTGACCGGAGTTTCGC
>JACCVL010000116.1 GCA_013698185.1 Nocardioidaceae bacterium | reverse complement strand
GTGGCTTGGCTGGGCGCCGCCAAGATCGCCCTCGGCTGGCCGCTGCAGGTGGCCGTGCTGGCCGCGATGGTGTGGCTGCTCGGACGCAACGCGACACCGCTGCAACGGCCGGTGGCCAAGCCGGCATAACCGGACACCGGCCGGCAGTCGCTTATCGCGGGGCGGGGTGCTCGATCGGAGCCAGCAGCTGGGCGATCTCGTCCTCATGCTCCTCGGCCGCCACCAACAGCAGCTCGTCGTTGGACTCCAGCGACCGGTCCGGCTCCGGAGTCAAGATGCCGCCGTCGCGCAGGATGGCAACCGGCACGACATCGATCGGCCATGGCACGTCGCGCACAAGCGTGCCCACGTACGGGGAGTCGCTGGGCAGGGTGAGCTCCACCAGGTTGGCGGTGCTGGTGCGGAAGGTGAACAACCGCACGAGGTCGCCGACTGAGACGGCCTCCTCGACCAGCGCCGCCATCAGCCGCGGGGTGGAGACCAGGACGTCGACCCCCCATGACTCGCTGAACAGCCACTCGTTGGCCGGGTGGTTGACTCGCGCGACCGTCCTCGGCACCGCGAACTCGGTCTTGGCCAGCAGCGCGACGACCAGGTTGACCTTGTCGTCTCCGGTCGCCGCCACGACCACGTCGCATCTGTGCAGCCCCGCCTCGTCCAGGCTCGACAGCTCGCAGGCATCGGCGAGCAGCCACTCGGCGTCGGCCACCGACTTCGACCGGATGACGCGTGGGTCCTTGTCGACCAGCAGCACCTCGTGGCCGTTGTCGAGCAGCTCGCGGGCGACCGACCTGCCCACGGCACCCGCCCCGGCGATGGCGACCCGCATCACTCCTCCCTCGGACCGGTGGCGAGCCTGTCGGTCACCACGGCGTTGTCGACCTCGAGCTTGAACATGTTCAGCAGGTCACCGGCCTGGATGGCGGTGTGCCGGTCGGGGATGAGCCCGGCGCCGAGCCGGGTCAGATAGGCGACCCGGGCACCGGTGTGCTCCTGCAGCGTCCCGATTGTGCTGCCCACCCACTGGTCGGGGGCCGGGATCTCGTCCACGCGTACGGTGCCCGACGGGTCGCGCCACAGCGGCTCCTCGCCCTCGGGCAGCAGCCGGCGCAACACCCGGTCGGCGGCCCAGGTGACGGTGGCCACCGTCGGGATGCCGAGTCTCTCGTAGACCTCGGCTCGGCCCGGGTCGTAGATCCGCGCGACCACGTTGGTGATCCCGAACTGCTCGCGGGCCACCCGCGCGGAGATGATGTTGGAGTTGTCGCCGCTGGAGACGGCGGCGAACGCGCTCGCGTCCTCGATGCCGGCAGCGATCAGGACGTCGCGGTCGAAGCCCACCCCGTTCACCGTGTTACCGGTGAACGACGGGCCGAGGCGACGGAACGCGTCGGGGTTGCTGTCGATGATCGACACGGTGTGGCTGCGGAGTTCGAGGTTGTGCGCAAGCGTCGAGCCGACGCGGCCACACCCCATGATCACAACGTGCACGATCCCCGACGCTAGCATCGCCGCTCGTGGGTATCGTCGACACGGGCAAACGCCTGTTGCTGGGCCGCAAGCTGCGCAGCACGCAGCTCAGCGAGACGTTGCTCCCCAAGCGGATCGCGCTGCCGGTTTTCGCCAGCGACGCCCTGTCGTCGGTGGCGTACTCGCCGGACGAGATCTTTCTGGTGCTGGCCAGCGCCGGGCTGTCGGCGTACTCGTTCTCGTGGAAGGTCGGCATCGCCGTCGCTCTGGTGATGGCGGTCGTGGTGACCTCGTACCGGCAGAACGTGCGGGCCTACCCCAGCGGTGGCGGTGACTACGAGGTCGTGACGACCAACCTGGGGGCGACCGCGGGCCTCAGCGTCGGCAGTGCCCTGCTCGTCGACTACATCCTCACCGTTGCGGTCTCCATCTCCTCAGCCGCCCAGTACGCCGCCACGGCCATCCCGGTGGTGGCCGGCCACGAGGTCTTCGTCGCCGTCGGCGCCACCGTGTTTCTGATGGCGATCAACCTGCGTGGTGTCCGGGAGTCCGGCACGGCATTCGCGGTGCCCACCTACCTGTTCATGGTCGGGATACTTGGGATGGCCGCGTGGGGTTTCGGCCGCTACCTGTTCGGCGAGCTGCCGGCGGCCGAGAGCGCACGGTTCGACCTGGTGACCGAGGAGACGTTCAGCAACGGCCTGACCGGCCTCGCTTTCGTCTTCCTGCTGTTGCGCGCGTTCTCGTCGGGCTGCGCGGCCCTCACCGGCGTCGAGGCGATCACCAACGGGGTGCCCGCCTTCCGCAAGCCCAAGGGACGCAACGCGGCGACCACGTTGCTGCTTCTCGGCGTCGTGGCGATCACGATGGCGCTGAGTGTCATCACCCTGGCCAATCTGATGCACGTGCGCATGGCGGAGGACCCCGCCACCCAGCTGATCGGGCCCGACAACCGGCTGGCGGGCGACGAGTACGTGCAGAACCCGGTCATCGGCCAGCTCGCCACCGGCATCTTCGACCACTTCCCTGCCGGGTTCTACTTCGTCACCACGGTCACCGGGGTCATCCTGGTGCTGGCCGCCAACACCGCCTTCAACGGCTTCCCGGTGCTCGGCTCGATCTTGGCGCGCGACGGCTTCCTGCCGCGGCAGCTGCAGCTGCGAGGCGACCGGCTCACCTTCAGCAACGGCATCATCGGGCTGGCCCTGCTGGCGTGCATCCTGATCGCGGCCTTCGACGCGGAGGTCACGCGTCTGATCCAGCTCTACATCGTCGGGGTCTTCGTGTCGTTCACCGGCAGCCAGCTGGGGATGGTGCGGCATTGGAACGCCCGCATCCCCAGCGAGCCCGACCCGGGAGCACGTGCGCGCATGCGCCGTAACCGGGCGGTCAACGCCACCGGGTTCGCGATCACCGGGTCGGTGCTGATCGTCGTGCTCATCACCAAGTTCGCGTCCGGTGCCTGGATCGCCATCCTCGCCATGGGCGTGCTGTTCCTGCTGATGCGAGCCATCCGCAGCCATTACGACACCCTCAGCGAGGAGCTCGCCGTCGACGACAGCGACCACGGACTGCCGTCCCGGGTGCACGCGATCGTGCTCGTCTCCAAAGTGCACAAGCCGACGTTGCGGGCGCTGTCGTATGCCCGGGCCACCCGCCCGAACGTTCTCGAGGCGCTGAGCATCGACGTCGACCCGGAGGCGACCGCGCGGCTGATGGCGGATTGGGACGCGGCCGGCCTGCCGGTCGCGCTGCGGGTGCTGGACTCGCCGTACCGAGAGATCATCCGACCGACCGTGTCCTATGTCCGCAACGTCCGCCGCGACAGCCCGCGCGACATCGTCGCCGTCTACATCCCCGAGTACGTCGTGGGCCACTGGTGGGAGCAGCTGCTGCACAACCAGACGGCGCTGCTGCTGAAGGGCCGGCTGCTGTTCACCCCGGGGGTGATGGTGACGAGCGTGCCGTACCAGCTGCGGTCGTCGGCGGTGGCCAAGGCCCGCGCGGACCGTCCGCAGCGTCGCCGCAGCGTGATCCGGGGCGGTTACCAAGGGCCCAACGACCCGTCACCGCCTGCTGGGGACGGGCAGTGACTGCCGAGGTGCCGGTCCGGCAGCCCCCCGCGTCGCTGGTCGGCGCCGAGTGTGAGCTCGACATCGGTCCGGTGGCCCACGGCGGGCACTGCGTGGCGCGGTGGGACGGACGGGTGGTCTTCGTCCGGCACAGCCTGCCCGGCGAGCGTGCCCGCGTGCGCATCACCGAGGGTGATCAGTCCGATCGCTTCCTTCGCGGCGACGCGATCGAGGTGTTGGCCGCCGCCGCGGGCAGGGTGCAGCCGCCCTGCCCGTACGCCGGGCCCGGTCGCTGTGGCGGCTGCGACTTCCAGCACGTGGCTCCGGCCCGTCAGCGCGAGCTGCTTGGCGACGTGGTAGCCGAACAGCTGCAGCGCCTGGCCGGGCTGCAGCGGACGGTCACGGTGCTGCCGGTACAGCCCGATGCGCTGCACTGGCGCACCCGGATGGGTTGGACCGTGCGGGCCGACGGTGCGGTCGGTCTGCGCCGCCACCGCTCGCACCAGGTCGAGCCGGTCGACGTCTGCCCCATCGCGCACCCCGACACCCCCCTGGTCGGAATCGAACCCCGCCCGGATCTCCGGCGCATCGACACGGTCGTGTCCAGCGCCGGTGAGCAGCAGGTGCTCGCAGACGGGCAGCGGGTGGCCGGCCCCGCGTACGCCACGGAGCGGGTCGGCGAGCGGACGTTCCGCGTCACCGGTGCCGGCTTCTGGCAGGTGCACCCGGCAGCTTCGGCCACCCTCGTCGACGCCGTGCTCGACCTCGGGCGCCCGGTGGCGGGGGAGCGGGCCGTTGACCTGTACAGCGGCGTCGGCCTGTTCGCCGCCTTTCTCGGTGCCGCCGTCGGGGGTCACGGGACCGTCGTCGCGGTGGAGTCCGACGGTGCTGCGGTGCGCGACGCGCGACGCAACCTGCACGACCTGCCGCAGGTGGAGATCGTGAACGCCCGAGTCGACCAGGCGCTGCGCAGTGGTCGCGCGGGTGACCGGGCCGACGTCGTGGTGCTCGACCCGCCTCGCACCGGCGCGAAGGCCCGGGTCGTGCGCGCCAGCTGCGAGCTGGGGCCCAGCCGGGTGGTCTACGTCGCCTGCGACCCGGCCGCCCTCGCGCGCGACATCGCCACCTTCGACGCACTGGGCTACCGGCTGGCAGACCTGCGCGCATACGCGCTCTTTCCGATGACCCACCATGTGGAGTGCGTGGCCCTGCTCGAGCGGCGATGATGCGGTGCGGTGCGGTGCGGTCGCTCGCGCCGCGCCCAGGCATGATCACCGGCTCGCCGGTGCCCCCTCGTCGACCATCACGCCGCACAGCGCCGCGCGCATCTTGAGCAGCATCTCCTCATACTCCGCCGCCGGGTCCGAGGCGAGCACGATCGCGCCGCCGGCGCCGGCGCTCAGTCGTCCGCCGGCGACCACGACCGTACGGATCACGATGTTCAGGTCCGCGGCGCCGGTCAGCCCGAAGTAGCCCAGCGCGCCGGAGTAGATCCCGCGCGGCCTGCCCTCGAGCCGGTCGATGATCTCCATCGTGCGCAGCTTCGGTGCGCCGGTCATCGACCCGCCGGGAAAGCAGGCGCGGACGGCCGCGACCGGATCGACGTCGGGCCGCAGCCGGCCGCGAACCGTGGACACCAGCTGGTGCACCGTCGCATAGGACTCCACCGCCATGAACGAGGGGACGTGCACGCTGCCGATCTCGCACACCCGTCCGAGGTCGTTGCGCAGCAGGTCGACGATCATCAGGTTCTCGGCTCGGGTCTTCGCGGCCGTGGCGAGCTCGGTGCGGAGCACCTCGTCGTCGACGGCGGTGCCACCGCGCGGTGCGGTGCCCTTAATCGGCCGGGACTCGACGGCACCGTCCTCGTCGATGCGCAAGAAGCGCTCCGGCGACGAGCAGAGGACCTGCGTGGGACCGAGCTGGAGGAAGGCGGAGTACGGCGCCGGGTTGAGACGGCGCTGCCGC
>JACCVL010000115.1 GCA_013698185.1 Nocardioidaceae bacterium | reverse complement strand
GTGTAGGGGTTCTCACCGGGGCCCGACTCCTCCACGGCCGCCGCGAACGGCGCCACCGCCACGTCGGCAGCGGCGCGGACGGCCGCATCGTCGACCGCCGGGAGCCGCCCGGCGAGGCGTTTGGCGTGGTAGGCGGCGTTGAGGCCGGCGCGACGTCCGAAGACCAGCAGGTCCGACAGCGAGTTGCCGCCGAGGCGGTTGGAGCCGTGCATGCCACCGGCGACCTCACCGGCGGCGTACAGCCCGGGCACGATGGACGCGCCGGAGTCGGGGTCCACCTCGACGCCCCCCATCACGTAATGGCAGGTCGGCCCGACCTCCATCGCCTCAGCGGTGATGTCGACGTCGGCGAGCTCCTTGAACTGGTGGTACATGCTCGGCAGCCGCTTGCGGATGTACGCGGCGTCGCGGCGGGACGCGATGTCGAGGAACACCCCGCCGTGCGGCGACCCGCGACCGGCCTTGATCTCGGCGTTGATGGCACGCGCCACCTCGTCGCGCGGCAGCAGCTCGGGGGGTCGCCGGTTGGCCGCCTTGTCGGTGTACCAGCGGTCGGCCTCGGCCTCGGAGTCGGCGGTCTCGGCCTTGAAGTACTCCGGGATGTAGTCGAACATGAAGCGCTTGCCCTCGGAGTTGCGCAGCACACCACCGTCGCCACGCACCGACTCGGTCACGAGGATGCCCTTGACGCTGGGCGGCCAGACCATCCCGGTGGGGTGGAACTGCACGAACTCCATGTTGATCAGGCTGGCCCCGGCCCGCAGGGCCAGCGCGTGACCGTCGCCGGTGTACTCCCAGGAGTTGCTCGTCACCTGGTAGCTCTTGCCGATCCCGCCGGTGGCCAGCACCACCGTCGGCGCCTCGAACACGATGAACCGGCCGCTCTCCCGCCAGTAGCCGAAGGCGCCCGCGATCGCGTCGCCGTCCTTGAGCAGCTCGGTGATCGTGCACTCCATGAACACGTCGATGCCCAGCGCAACGGCGTGCTGCTGCAGCGTGCGGATCATCTCCAGGCCCGTACGGTCGCCGACGTGGGCGAGCCGGGCGAACCGGTGCCCGCCGAAGTCGCGCTGGGAGATCAGCCCCTCCGGGGTGCGGTCGAACAGCGCGCCCCACTCCTCGAGCTCGAGGACCCGCTCGGGCGCCTCCTGGGCGTGCAGCTCGGCCATCCGCCAGTTGTTGAGCATCTTGCCGCCGCGCATGGTGTCGCGGAAGTGCACCCGCCAGCTGTCGTCGGACCAGACGTTGCCCATGGCGGCGGCGATACCGCCCTCGGCCATCACCGTGTGCGCCTTGCCCAGCAGCGACTTGCACACGATCGCCGTACGGGCGCCCGCGTCGTGCGCGGCAATGGCGGCCCGCAGCCCCGCGCCGCCCGCGCCGATCACTACGACGTCGTAGGTCTGCCGCTCGAAGTCGGTCGTGCTCATGCAAGCTCCCGCATCAGAAGAACCGGGGGTCGGCGAAGACGCCGGCGGCCAGCAGGTAGACGTACAGGTCGGTCAGGGCGACGGAGAACAGCGAGTACCAGGCCCACTTGGGGTGGCTGTGGTTGAGCCTGGACACGAGCGTCCAGGCGCGGTAGCGCACCGGATGCTTGGAGAAGTGCCTCAACCGGCCACCGACGACGTGCCGGCAGGAGTGGCACGACAGCGTGTACCCCCAGATCAGGGCGATGTTGACGACGAAGATGAGCGAACCGAGGCCCATGTGCCCCCACTCGCCGTCGGTGTCGCGGAAGGTGAGCACGGTGTCGAAGGTGAGCACCAGCGAGACCACCACCGCGGCGTAGAAGAACCAGCGGTGGACGTTTTGGACGATCAGCGGAAAGCGGGTCTCCCCGGAGTATCCCTTGTGCGGCTCGGCCACCGCGCAGGCCGGCGGCGACAGCCAGAAGGACCGGTAGTAGGCCTTGCGGTAGTAGTAGCACGTCATCCGGAAGCCCAGCGGAAAGATGAGGACCAGCAGCGCGGGCGACAGCGGGAACCAGCTCACCGGCTGGCCGAAGTCGCTGGCGCCCTCGACGCAGTCAGTGCTCAGGCAGGGGGAGTAGAACGGCGACAGGTACGGCGTGGAGTAGTAGTCGGCGCCGGCGAACGCCCGCCATGTCGCGTAGACGATGAAGGCGACGAACACCACGAACGTCGCGGCCGGCTGCAGCCACCACCGGTCCTGGCGCAGGGTCTTGGCAGGGATGCGTGCCCGTTGCGGGCCGAGGACACCGTGGGCCATCAGGGTGCACGCCTGCCGGGCGCGCCCAGTCCCTCGTGCTCGACGTCGACCCACAGCGACTCGTCGTAGGGCTCGTCGGGGATTGTCTCGAGCGTGACCGGTGCCGAGAGGTGGTGGTCCGGCGAGGGGGGCCCGAGCTCGTCGAGGCACTCGGTCAGCCGGTTCACGTCGGACCGCAGCCGGCGCACCCCGAGGGTGTCGCCGTAGGCCGCCCGCACCTGCTCCACCGCGGCGGCGAGCCGCCCGGCGTGCTGTCGGGCAACGGCCACCGGATCCGCCGTGCTCGCAGAGTCGGCGCTGCCGACAGGCCCCGAGCCAACGGTCATGCGTCCTCCTTCAGGTGTGTTGCCATCGTGAGGCACCGACCCTGATCCAACCGTGATCGGCGTCACAAGCAAAGCGACTCGCTGGGATTTGAGCGGCGAGCGTCGCTGGCACGACGCGGGAACCGCGGGCCAGAAACGATAATCGGTCCCTCCGACGGCTGACGGTTTACGATCAGTCAGTTGGCTACGAGGTGTTTGAGCCATCAGGCGACCGCAGTGTGGGGTCAGTCGAGCGCTGGTCAGTCGCCAGCGGGAGCCGGGGGCAGAGTGCGGGACGACGGCCCCCTGACGGGGTGGGGACAGCGATCCGGCCTGGCGCAGGTGCGCTGGGTCTTCCTGCTGTTCGCCTTCGGCCTGGCGTTGGTCTCGCTTCCCGGCATCTGGACGGCTCCGGGCACGAACTGGTGGTGGCGCGCTGCGCACGTCGTCGCAGTCGGCTGGTTGCTGCTGCGCTGGCGCACCGAGTACCGGCGCGGACCGTCCCAGGTGGGGTGGCACGTGCTGGACGCTGCCGCGCTCCTCGTGGTCAGTCTACCCGAGAGCGCCTTTCCGGCCGTGGGGCTGTTCTACGGCGCCTGCTACTGGCGCGCCGTGTCGTTGTCGACCGTTCGGGCCGTCGGCGTCATCTCCGCGTACGGTGCGTTGTTCGCGGTGGTCGTGCTGGTCGTGGAGTCGGTCCCCCCACCGCTGGCGGCGGGGCCGGTCGTCGGCCTGCTCGCCTCGAGCCTGCTGATCCACCTGATTGTCGCGACCATGGGCCGCCACGAGTTATCGCTCAGCACCGAACGGGAGCTCTTGGCCGCGGTCCTGGAGAACCTCGATGTCGGGGTGCTGGCCACCGATGCGGACGGCGCGTTGACGGTCGTCAACGATGCCGCCCACCACCTGCATCCCGTGCCCATCGAGCCGACTGCGAGCAACGAGGTCGCCGGGCGCTACGGCCTGTTCGAGCCCGACGGTGTCACTCCGGTCAGGGCCGATGACCTCCCGTTGACCCGGGCGCTGCGCGGTGAGCGCGTCCGCAACCGGGAGGTCGTGATGGCCTCCGACGCCGGTCGGCGGACGGTCTTCGCCAACGGCCGAGCGATCGTCGGTGCGGATGGCCGGCGGCTGGGCGCGGTCCTGGCGCTGCACGACGTCACGGGGATCAAGCGAGCCGAAGCGGCGCTCCAGCGACAGGCGACCCACGACCCCCTCACCGACCTGCCCAACCGCGAGCTCCTGCGCCGCTGGCTTGAACACGCCTTCGCCCAGCGGCAAGGAAGCCCCCCGTCGGCGCTGCTTTTCGTCGACCTCGACGGGTTCAAGACCGTCAACGACAGCCTGGGGCACGCCACCGGGGACACGGTTCTGCAGGCGGTGGCCCGGCGACTGCTAGACGCGGTGTCGGACCGGGGTGCCGTCGCACGGCTCGGTGGTGACGAGTTCGCCGTCCTCGTCGAGGACACCGACCTCGCCGGACTGCGTCAGCTGGCCGAACATGTGCTGGCTCGCCTGAGCGTCCCGCTGGACCTCGGCAACCGGCACCTCGTGGTCACCGCCAGCGTGGGCGTCGCCACCTCGGACGGGTCACCCTCGGCCGGGGACCTGTTGCGTAACGCGGACCTCGCGATGTACGCCGCCAAGGAAGCGGGCCGGTCTCGGTTCACCTTCTTTGCGCCGAGCATGCACGAGGCAGTCGTCCGCCGACTGACACTGGAGGCGGGTCTTCGGCAGGCCATCTCGCAGCAGCAGCTGCAGCTGGCCTACCAGCCGATCTTCAATCTCCGCACCGGCCAGGTGACCGGCGTGGAGGCGCTGGCGCGATGGTCCGACCCGTCGCTTGGTGTCATCGCACCGAGCGAGTTCATCCCCCTTGCCGAGGCCAGCGGGCTCGTCGTCCCGTTGGGGAGCTGGGTGCTCAGCCAGGCCTGTCGGCAGGCCAAGACCTGGCGCACCCGTTTCCCCAGCCAGCCGATCGTCGTGGCGGTCAACCTGTCCGTGCGGCAGGTCCGCGAGCCGCACCTGGTCGAGGCCGTCGCGGGCACGCTGTCGGAGACCTCGTTGGACCCGACGGCGCTGGTGCTCGAGATCACTGAGGGCACCTTGATGGACCGGCTCGACGCCTTCCGGACCGTGCAGCGCCTTCGCGACCTCGGCGTGTCCATCGCGATCGACGACTTCGGTACCGGGTACTCCTCCCTGGCGCGGTTGCGCGACCTACCCGTCGATCTGGTCAAGATCGACAAATCGTTCATCGACGCGATCGACGATCAGGGCGGGGCACCGATTGCCGCTGCCACCATCGCGCTCGCGCACAGCCTCGGCCTGCGCGTCGTGGCCGAGGGAGTCGAGACCGAGGAGCAGGTCGCCTTCCTCCGCGGACAAGACTGCGACGCTGCCCAGGGCTTCCTCCTCCACCGGCCCGGCAACGCGGCGGTCATCGACCAGCTGCTCGCGCTCGACGTGCACCCGCTGCCCGCCCCGCGCACCGGCCGGGGCGGTTCCCCCGAGCCGGCTCCGCACCCCTGACCCATCCGCACCCATCTCCCTTCCGCCGGGCCCCACACGTCGGCCGCCGTCGGTGCCGTGCGGGGTCGATGTTTGACTGCG
This sequence comes from Nocardioidaceae bacterium, assembly GCA_013698185.1. Taxonomy (GTDB): domain Bacteria; phylum Actinomycetota; class Actinomycetes; order Propionibacteriales; family Nocardioidaceae; genus JACCVL01. The sequence goes on along the minus strand of JACCVL010000115.1, from coordinate 30,780 downwards.
CGGGTGCGCTGGTGGGTCTGGTCAGCGTGCAGCTTCGGTTCCGACCGAACCACTCGGCGTCACGAGGGGAAGGGCGCGCCGCACACCGGATCGAGGTGGCTGATGAGTGCTGAGCGGGTGGTGGTGGCCGCGGTGATCGTCGAGCACGGCCGGGTCCTGGCCGCCCGTCGGCGCCAACCGTTCTGCACCGCAGGCGGCTGGGAGCTGCCCGGCGGCAAGGTGGACCCGGGGGAGTCTCCCGCCGAGGCGCTGCGGCGCGAGGTGCACGAGGAGCTCGGCTGTGCCATCGAGGTGGGCGAGCGGTTCGCCGGCGCGCAGACGCTGCCCTCGGGACTGGTGCTGCACGCCTACGAGTGTCACCTGGCGTCGGCGCCAGCCGGTGATCCCGTGTCTTCCGAGCCGAGGCCGGGCGAGCACGATGCGATCCGGTGGCTGGCGCCCGAAGAGCTCGACGAGGTCGCCTGGCTGCCAGCCGATCGTCCGTTCGTGGAGGGGGTACGTCAGCGGCTGCTCGACGGCGAGCCGCTGCCGGGTGGCAACGTCGGCGGCTCGGTGCGCATCGGGTCGACGGTACGGCGTCCCACCGGGGCGTGGACGCCGGCGGTCCACGCCCTGCTCGCTCACGTCCGCGCCCGCGGGCTCGACGGCGTGCCGCGGGTGCTCGGCTTCGACAGCCGGGGACGTGAGGTGCTGACCTTCATCGAGGGGCGGGCGTTCGACCCCGACGAGAGGGTTCCCGATGTGCAGGTGCGCGACATCGGGTCCTGGCTGGCCCGGTTCCATGCCGCGGTGACCGGCTTCGTACCTCCTGGTGAGGCCCCCTGGCGCAACACCGTCCGGGCCCTCGGTGCCGGCGAGATCATCTGCCACCTCGACGTCGCCCCGTACAACGTGGTGGTGCACGAGGGCCGGCTGGCCGCCGTCATCGACTGGGACATGGCCGGCCCGGGACACCCGGTCGACGACCTGTCCTTCAGCGCATGGAACGCCGTCCCGCTGTACCGCGACGTCGGCGCCGACGAGTCGGCCCGCCGGCTCCGGCTGCTGTGCGACGCCTACGGCGACGTCGATCCGGTGGTGGTGCTGCGCGGCGTCGTCCCGCGTATCGAGGACGCGACGGCACGCATCGCCGCGGGTCAGCGGCTCGGCGACCAGGGGATGCTTAACCTGCGCGCGATCGGAGAGCCGCAGCGTTCGGTGGGCCGGCTGGCGCGGCTCACCGCCCGGCTGCCGGACATCGAGGACCGTCTCAGGCGCCGAGGTGCTCGCTGAGAAACCTCACCTGAAGCACCTTCAGGTTCTCGGCCACCACCTCCTGCGGCGTCATGTGGGTCACCCCGGACAGCGGTAGCACGGTGTGCGGCCGGCCCGCCGCGAGCAGGGCCGAGGACAGCTGCAGGGTGTGCGCCACCACCACGTTGTCGTCGGCCAACCCGTGGATCACCATCAACGGCCGCTCCAACCGCTCCGCCAGCGGCAGCAACGAGTTGGCGTCGTAGACCGCCGGCTGCTCGTCGGGGTGGCCGAGGTAGCGCTCGGTGTAGAACGTGTCGTACAGGCGCATCTCGGTCACCGGGGCGCCCGCGACTGCGCACGCGAAGACGTCCGGGCGCAGCAGCACCGCGAGTGCCGCCAGATAGCCGCCGTACGACCACCCGGTGATGCCCACCCGGCCGATGTCGATGTCTTCGGGATAGGCCGCTGCGACGGCGGTCAGCGCGTCGACCTGGTCCTGCAGCGTCACGGCGCCGAGGTCGTCACGTACGGCGCGGTCCCACGCCGGCCCCCGGTGCGGGGTCCCGCGCCCGTCGGCGACGACCACACAGAACCCCTGGTCGGCGAGCCACTGCGGCTCCAGGAAGGGCCGGGAGTCAGCGACGCACATGAGACCGTGCGGGCCGCCGTACGGTGCGAGCACCACCGGCAGCCGGTGCGAGCCGGGCACGTGCCCCCGCGGGAACAGCACGCCGGTGCGCAGCTCGCGCGCACCGGCTCGCAGCATCGTCACCTGCGGTCGGAAGCCGGCGTACTGCTGGCGGTTGGCGAGCTCGCGACGCTCGCCGTCGGCGACCACGAACACGCGGGTGCCGTCGGCGTCCAGGCCACCGCGGGCGACCGCCCAGGTGCCGCCGGCGACCGTCCCGGAGTGCACGGCGGAGCCCTCGGTCATCGCACCGGGCGCCACGGTGCCGTCCCAGCCGACCCAGCCCAGCTGCAGCTCGGTCGACTCGCGGGTTGCCTGCACCAGCACGCCGTCGACGTCGACCCTGACCACCGCGCTCACCTGCAGTCCGGCCGGGCTGAGCGGCTCGCCGTCGATCGCCACCCGGTAGGTGTCGGACGCGGCATCTGCCTGCACCGTGACCAGCCGTCCGTCCGGCGACCAGGTCGGCACCCCCTCGTACGGCTCCAGCCAGACGTCGTCGTGCTCCTCGGTCAGCACCCGGGTCGCTCCGGTGACGGCACCGTCGACGAGCTCCGAGGCGAGCACCTGGGCATCGCGTTGGTCGCGGCTCATCACCTGCAGCAGCGGGTCGCCGGATTCGGTCCAGGACACCCGCAGCAGGTAGGGCAGGCGTTCGTGGTCCCATTCGACCTCTCGGCGCGAGCCGTCCAGGCGCACTGCCCACAGCGACACCTCAGCGTTGGCCGTACCGGCGGCGGGGTAGCGCCGGGCGACCGGCTCACGTTCGGGACGGGACGGGTCGGCGAGGTGCCAGACCGGCACGGCGGACTCGTCGTAGCGCTCGACGAGCAGTGACTCACCGTCCGGAGCCCACCAGAAGCCGCGGTGCCGGTCCATCTCCTCGGCGGCGACGAACTCCGCCTGCCCCCACACCGCATGCTCCCCGTCGGGCTCGACGAGCACCGTGCCGGCTCCGGCTGCGGGGTCGGTGGCGACCACGTGCAGGGCCCGGCCGCTGGCGTAGGCGACGCGACGACCGGTGGGGTCCAGCCGCGGGTCGATGACCGCCCCGGTCGAGGGCAGCTCGCGGACGGCAGCGCCGGTGCGAACGTCGACCAGCCACAGCCGCCCCGACAGCGCGAAGCAGGCGTGCTCAGCGTCGGCGTCGGTGGCGTACGACACGATGCCGGCGCCGGACTCGCGGCTGCGTTCGCGGCGGGAGCGCTCGTCGGCCGACAGCTCCTCGGCTGCCTCGCCGAGCAGCAGGTCGGGCTCGGCGAGGCACCGCTCCGTGCCGGTGTCGACGTCGTACACCCACAGCGCGCCGGCTCGCGCGGTGCCCGAGTTGCTGCGCAAAAACAGCACCCGGCGCCCGTCGTCGCTCACCGTCAGCGCCCGCGGTACGCCGAGGGTGAAGCGGGCGGTGCGGGCGGACAGGCGGGGAAAGCTCAGCGTCTCGTGCAGGGCTGGTCCGGGCGGTGCGTCGGCGGTCACACCGCGATCCTGCCAGCCGGATGTCGGCGTCGCGCCGTAGCCTGAGGGCGTGACCACCGCACCGACTCCAGTGATCTCGGCCGACCGTCGGATCGTTCTCGTGCACGCCCACCCCGACGACGAGACGATCAATGACGGAGCCTTGATGGCGCGCTACGTCGACGAGGGCGTGCACGTCACCGTGGTGACCTGCACGCTCGGTGAGATGGGCGAGGTGCTCGTGCCCGACCTCGCCCACCTGGCCTTCGAGCGTGCCGGTGGCCTCGGCGAGCACCGCGTCGGCGAGCTGGCCCAGGCGATGAAGGAGCTCGGCGTCACCGACCACCGCTTCCTCGGCGGCCTGGGGCGCTTTCACGACTCCGGCATGGTCTGGAGTGAGTCGGGCGGGGCGATGGCGGCACCGGAGCTGCCGGCCGGTGCGTTCTGGGCCGCCGACCTGCTCGAGGCTGCCGGCCACCTGGTCGAGGTGCTGCGCGAGGTGTGCCCACAGGTGCTCGTCACCTACGACCAGTTCGGTGGCTACGGCCATCCCGACCATGTTCAGGCCCACCGGGTCTCGACCTACGCGGTGGCGCTCGCGGCGGTCCCCTCGTACCGGCCGGATCTCGGTGCGGCCTGGGACGTGGCGAAGGTCTACTGGACGGCGATGTCGGAGTCCAAGCTGCGCGAGGGCATCAGACGGCTGCGCGAGCTGGGCGACGACACCACCTTCCAGGGGATGGACCCCGACGGTCCGTTGCCCCCGTTCGTGGTCCCCGACGAGCTGCTCAGCGCCGCAGTCGACAGCACCGGCTACGTCGAGCAGAAGCTCGCCGCCATGCGTGCGCACGCCACCCAGATCACTGTTGACGGCCCGTTCTTTGCGCTGAGCAACAGCGTCGGCGATGAGGCCTGGGGGGTGGAGTTCTACCGCCTGGCCAAGGGGACGCCTGGCCCTCCTCATCCCGACACCGGCCTCGAAACCGACCTGTTCGCCGGCCTCGTGACGTCGGACGTCGGCGACGACTGACGCGATGAGCCAGGGGTGAGTGGGGGATGAACCGGGTCGCGGCCGCCGCCGGCGCTGCGGTAGTCGGCGCCGTCGTGGGGGTGCTCGCCCTGCTCGTGCACCGGCTGGGCGGTGCCGAGCTGCCCTGGGGTCTGGTGCTGGCCGCCGCAGCCTCGGTCTCGGTCAGCGCGGCGTTGGGGGTGCTGGGGGCAGGGCGGGGCACGGTGATCGGATACGGCGTCGGCTGGTGTGCCGCGGTGCTGCTGGCTCTCTTCGGACGTCCCGAGGGCGACTACATGGTCGCTGCGGACTGGCTCGGGTGGGTCTTCCTCGTCGCCGTCTCGGGCGCCGTGGTGATCGCCACGGTGCTCGGTGTCTCCGCCGCCCGGCGGACCGCGAGCAGCCCGCCGGCCGCGGCGAGCGGGCCCGTGGCGTGGCCTCGCAAGCGTGCCGCCCGGACATAGGATGACCACGCCATGAGCCGGTCAGACGACGACGTGGGCTCCGTGCCCGAGGGGCGGCGGTCCGCGCCCGATCCGACCCTGCGACGCGAACGTCGGACGGCCTGGTTTGCTGTCGCCGGCCTGCTGGTGCTGTTGGTGGGGCTGTACGGCGCCGCGGTCGCCGTTGCCGGTGACCGCATCCCCACCGGGACCCGCGTCGCCGGCGTGGCGATCAGCGGGCTGACACCGGCCGAGGCCACCAGCGCGCTCACCAGGGACCTGCTGCCGCTTGCTGACGAGCCGATCGCGGTGTCGGCCGCGGGAGAGGTCAGGATGCTCAAGCCGGACACGCTCGGCCTGCACCTGGATGTCGACGCCACCGTCGCCCGCGCCGGGGGTGGCACCAAGCTCGACCCGCGGACCTTGTGGACGGCCTTCTTCGGCGGCGACCGGGTGGACCCGGTCGTACGGGTCGAGCAGGCCAAGCTGATCACCGCCCTCCGGTCGCTGGCCCGCAGCTCCGGGCAGCAGGGGGTGCAGCCCGCCATCACCTTCCGGGGCCGCCAGCCGGAGCTGCGCAAGCCACGGGCGGGCCGGCAGGTCGACGTCGGCCAGGCCGCCGTCGCGGTGTTGGACTCGTGGCTGGTGAGCGACGGCGTCGTCGAGCTGCCCGTCGTCGACACCCCGGTCGCGGTCAGCGCCCCCCGGCTCCGCGCGGCGATGGCCCGGGCCGAGCGCATCGTGGCCGAGCCGATCACGCTCGATATCGCCGCCCGCGAGGTGCGGTTGCCACCGCGGCAGTTCGCTCCCGCACTGTCGCTGCAGGCACAAGGCGACAGGCTGCGGCCGCGGGTCGACACGCAGCTGTTGACCAGGCGCCTCGGTGCGGTGGTGTCCGCCGCCAGCCGTGAGCCTCGAGACGCCGCATTCACCTTCGTGGACGGGCGGCCTCGGTTGGTGCCCGCTCGCTTCGGCGCCCGACTGGAGGCCGGGGCACTCGCCGACGCCGTCCTGGCAGCGGCGACGTCGAAGGACGAACGCACCGCGCGGGTGGCGCTGGACACCCAACGGCCCCAGCTGACGACGGGGGACGCTCGTCGGCTGGGCATCAAGCAGCTCGTCAGCAGCTTCACGACGTACTACCCACACGAGGACTACCGCAACACCAACATCGGCCGTGCCGCCGAGCTCATCGACGGGACGGTGCTGCACCCCGACCAGACGTTCAGCCTCAACCACACCGTGGGCGAGCGCACCGCAGCGAACGGTTTCGTCGAGGGGTTCATCATCAGCGACGGCATCTTCGCCGAGGACTTCGGCGGCGGGGTGTCCCAGGTCGCGACGACGTTGTTCAACGCGATGTTCTTCGCCGGGCTCGAGGACGTCGAGCACAAGCCGCACAGCTTCTACATCGACCGCTACCCGGTGGGCCGCGAGGCGACCGTGGCGTGGGGTTCGGTCGACCTGCGCTTCCGCAACGACACTCCGTATGGGATCTACATCCGCTCATTTATCGAGCCGAGCGTTCCCGGTGGCACCGGTGCGATGCACGTCGAGATGTGGAGCACCAAGGTGTGGGACATCGTGGCGCGCCAGTCCGAGCGCTACGACACCGTCGCGCCGGAGACCCGCAGGATCAGCGACGACGAGTGCGTGCCCACCACCGGGTACGCCGGCTTCGAGATCGACGTCTACCGCGACTTCTTCCGTCCCGACTCGAACGAGAAGGTGCGCACCGAGACCTTCCACACCGACTACATCCCGGCCGACACCGTGATCTGCCTGTAGGGAGTCCGGAGCCGGCGACCTGCCCGAGGCCACGGCGGCAGGCGCAGCCGGTCGGCGCGCAGCAGTCGAGCCAGCACCACGGGGTCGCGTCCTGCCCCGAGTCGGCTGTGGGCGGGCGCCGCCACCACCGCGGTCAGACCGAACGCCGCCGCGCAGGCAGCGAGGGCGCCCCACTCCAGCAGCGTGGGGCCAGACCACAGCACCCAGGCACAGGACACGACGAGCACGCTGTAGACGACGACCACCAGCGGCGCGATGCGACGCGAGTGCCGGTCGTGATGCTCGCGCCACTGCTCGTCGGGCACGTCGACGAGAGCCGGGTAGACCACAGCGGTCACGACCAGCTGGAACCCGAGGTGGACCGCCGCCGCGACCAGCAGGCTCAGCACTGGGAGGGTGGGTTGCACCGCCCCAGGCTGGCAGGGACATGCCGGGTGCCTAGTCTCGGTCCGTGCTTTCCGCTGTGGACGACAAGGCATTCCGGGCCGTCCTCGGGCGGTTCGCCAGTGGGGTCACGGTCCTCAGCACCGTGCACGAGACCGTGACGGGCCCCACCGACCACGCGATCACGGTGAGCGCCTTCACCTCGGTGTCCCTCGACCCACCGCTCGTGCTGGCGTGCGTCGACACGCACAACCGCTTTCACGACCCGGTCCTTTCAGCCGGGTTCTGGGGGGTGTCGGTGCTGCGGGAGTCCGCGCACGAGACAGCAAGCTGGCTGGCGACCCGTGGTCGCGACCTGAGCCACCAGCTCGACCGGGTGGCGCACCACCGTGGCGAGGTCACCGGAACGGTGCTCGTCGACGACGCGCTGGCGTGGCTGGAGTGCCGCACCAGGGCGGCCTACGACGGCGCGGACCACACCATCCTCGTTGGCGAGGTGCTCGCGGCCGCGGTCTCTGGCGAGGCCGACGACCCGCTGTTGTACTACCGCTCCCACTACGGGGCCCTGGTGCGGTGGCCGGTCAGCGAGCGGGGTCTCGATCCGGCGGCGCCGGAGTCGGACCCCAGTAGCGGTAGCGGTGGTGGGTGACGAAGCCGTACGGCGCATACAGCGCCAGGGCGCCGGTGTTGTCCGGCATGGTCTGCAGGTACGCCGAGCGCGCGCCGTGCTCGGCACCCCAGTCCAGCAGCGCGTCGACGACGCGGCCGGCGAGACCGTGGCGACGGTGCTCGACGTCCACCTCGACCGCGGCCAGCCCCAACCAGTCGCCGGTGACGACGCCGCGTCCGATGGCGATCGGCGGGTCGCCGATCGCCGCCAGCGCCACGCTGTCCGGGCCGGCCAGCACGTGTCGGATCACCTCGATCGCTGCGCCGCAGGTGCGGCCATAGCGACGGGCCCAGCCGTCGGTGAGCCGGTCAGAGATCGTGACTGGCCCGCCATCGGTGCTGTCGCTCGCAGCGCGCCGGGAGCGGGCCGCTCGGCGGGCCACCGCGACCGGGGCGACCTGCACCAGCGCTCCCTCGGCGTGGCGCGCAACCTGCCAGCCCGCTTCGGCCAGCGGTGACTCGAGCTCCGAGCCGAGGACGACCTGCGCCAGCGGCGGCAGCCCGTGCTCGGCGTAGAACGCCGCCACGCGGCTGAGCGCGGCAGGCAGCGGGACTCCCGGATCGCCGACGGGCAGCGCGGAGTTTCCCCGTCCGGTGAAGCCGGCCGACTCGCGCAACCGCCAGTCGCCCAGCGGCTCCACGGTGCGCGCAGGCCAGCCGGCGTCGCAGACCGCCATCAGATGCTGGGCGCTGACCCTCAGCAGCGTGGACGCCCGCGGCGGCACCGGCTTGGCTGCGACGACCTGGCCGTGCGCCACGCGTACGAGGTCGGGGTTGGCGTCGTCGGTGAGCACCACGAGCCCGTCGGCGTCGAAGGCGACCAACGTCCCGAGCACGTCGGTCGCGCCGGGCGTTCCCGCTGAGCCTCTCTCCCGCAGCGCCAGCCGGTAGCGCACCACGACGCGCTGACCGATCCGCGAGGCATCCAGGGGCACGGGTGTGAGTATCACCGCACGACCGTGTGCGTGGCAGCGGGGGCGTGGCGACTACGCTCGGTGCTGATGACCGTGTGTGTCGCAGCAGTTGGAGGAGGATCCCCGTGACGTACGTGATCGCCCAGCCGTGTGTGGACCTCAAGGACCGCGCCTGCGTGGACGAGTGTCCGGTGGACTGCATTTATGAGGGCAAGCGGATGCTCTACATCCAGCCCGACGAGTGCGTGGACTGTGGCGCCTGCGAGCCGGTGTGCCCGGTCGAGGCCATTTACTACGAGGACGACACGCCGGGGCAGTGGAAGGAGTACTACGCCGCGAACGTGGAGTTCTTCGACGACCTCGGCTCGCCCGGTGGAGCCGCGAAGCTCGGCGTGATCGACAAGGACCACCCCAGCATCGCCGTGTTGCCGCCCCAAAACCAGGAGTGACCTCGCCGGCCGGGGCCGGTGGGCCCGTGTCCGCGCGGCTGCCCGACTTCCCGTGGGACCGGCTGGCCCCGGTGCGCGAGCAGGCCGCCGCGCACCCCGGCGGCATCGTCGACCTGTCCATCGGTACACCGGTGGACTCCTCGCCCGCTCTGGTCCGAGCGGCGCTGGCGGCTGCCTCGGATGCGCCCGGCTATCCGCAGACGGTGGGCACCGTGGAGCTGCGGTCGGCGGCGGTTGACTGGCTCCAGCGACGGCTCGGTGCCGCGGCACTGGGTCTGGACGCCGTGCTGCCCACGATCGGCAGCAAGGAGCTGGTTGCCTCGCTGGCGCTGCACCTCGGACTCGGGCCCGGCGACCTCGTCATCGTGCCCGAGCTGGCCTACCCCACGTACGAGGTGGGGGCGCGGCTGGCCGGCTGTGAGGTGGTGCGGACCGACGCAATGCTCAGTCTCGGCCCGCGGCGTCCGGCGCTGGTGTGGATCAACTCCCCGTCCAACCCCACCGGCCGGGTGCTGCCCGCTGCGCATCTGGCGAAGGTGGTGGCGTGGGCACGCGAGCGCGGGTCTGTGCTGGTGTCGGACGAGTGCTACGTCGACTTCGGCTGGTCCGACCAAGCGGAGCCGGTGTCGGTGCTGCGGCCCGACATCTGCGACGGATCGCACGAGGGGCTGCTGGCGCTGCACTCGCTGTCCAAGCGGTCCGGGCTGGCCGGTTACCGCGCGGGCCTCGTGAGCGGCGACCCCGCGCTGGTGGCCGAGCTGCTCGCCGTACGCAAGAACCTGGGTCTGATGATGCCGGCGCCGGTGCAGCATGCGGCGGCGGTGGCGCTCGGCGACGAGTCGCACGTGGCCGAGCAGCGCGACCGATATCGGCGGCGTCGCGACGTGCTGCTCCCTGCGCTCGCGGCGGCGGGCTTGCGCATCGACCACTCCCAGGCGGGGCTGTACCTGTGGGCGACGCGTGGGGAGCCGTGCGGTGACACGCTGGCATGGCTTGCCTCGCGGGGCGTCCTGGTGGCCTCCGGCGACTTCTACGGCCAGGCCGGCGCGGAGCACGTACGCGTCGCGCTCACGGCCACGGACGACCGTATCGCCGCCGCCGCCGCCCGACTCTGCCCCTGACCCCACCCGCCCCTCCCGACGATCCGCGGATTCTGGTCGGTCGATCCGCGGGTTTTGGTCGGTCGATCCGCGGATTCTGGTCGGGTGAGGGCGCAGGTCGAGGGGGTGGGAGCCTCGGTTGGGGAGAGTTCAGTGCTCGGTCACCGATCCCGACGGGAGGGTGCCGGACGATGGTGTCAGCCGCGGGTCCGTGTCGCCGTCGCTGTCGACACCCTTTGTCACTGACGTGTCGAGCAGGCATCCGGCTGTGACATCCGGTATCAGAATCCGCGGATCACCCGACCAGAATCCGCGGATCACTCGACCAGAATCCGCGGATCGTGGCGGAGGTGGCGGAGGTCAGGCGACGTCGACGTGGACGTGGTCGAGGTGGCGGCGGATGGCCGCGTCGCCCGACTCTGAGCCCTCGCCGTACTCGCGCCACCCCTGATCGGACCGGGCGGCAGTCCAGATGCGGTCGTCGAAGATGACGGTGGCGATGGACATCCGCTCGGCCTGTGCCACCAAGAACTGCGCCAGCGCCCAGCCTCGACGCTGGTTGTCGTCGTTGACCGGCCGGAAGAAGATGTCGATCGCGCGGCCGTCGTAGTGCGCCGACCCCTCCTGGTGACCCGACTCCACCCCGCCCGGGGCAAAGCCGCCCTGCGGGAGATCGCCGAACGCCAGCTCGACCTCGGCGCGCACGGCCTGCGCCCGGGGTGTCAAGCCCTGTCGACCCGGCTGTTCCGCAGCCACCGAGGGCAAATCGATGTCACAGCTGAACGCCGCCGGGCTGAACCCGGTCAACGCGGAGGCGAGCGTGCGGGCCCGACCCTCGTGCTGGGCGTACGCGCTGCCGTCGGCCGAGCGCTGCACCGCCTGTGCCGCGTCATGGATCGGCATGCTCAGGTAGCCGTCGATCTTTTCCAGGGCGGCGTAGAACTGGTTGCTCGCGTAGTAGGGGTCCATGAGCTGTTGCGGTGTGCCCCAGCCCTGGCTCGGCCGCTGCTGGAACAACCCGACGGAGTCCCGGTCGCCGTAGTCGAGGTTGAGGATCTTCGACTCCTGATAGGTAGTGGCGAGTGCAATGGAGGCAGCCCGGGCCGGCAAACCCCGACGTACGCTCACCGCGGCGATCGTCGCGGCGTACCTCGCCTGCTCCAGGTCAACGACCGTGTTGGCGCCGCCGACCTCTGCCGTGCACGTCGGCTCCCCGACCAGGGGGTCGACAACGGTGCGCAGGAGGAACACCCCGCCGACCACGAGAGCGGCCAGCACCGCCAGCGCGGTCGCGCCGGCGATGAGGACGCGGGCTGCTGGGGATCGGGTGGCCATGGGACGGACCACGGTACGGGGGCGGGCACGGCGACCCGCACCGCCGCCGCACCCGTCACCGGGTCAGTTGTCGTGCAGGTCGGCGTTGAGGTCGGCGCCGCCCTGCCGCGCACGCACCTCCACGGCACCGGTGAGGGAGTTGCGCCAGAACTGCAACCCGTCGCGCCCGGACAGCTCCCGCGCCTTGACGACGTCCCCGTCGGGCAGCGTCACCTTCGTGCCGGCGGTGACGTAGCAGCCGGCCTCGACCACGCAGTTGTCGCCGAGGGAGATGCCGAGCCCGGAGTTGGCGCCGAGCAGGCAGCTCCGGCCGATCCGCACGACCTCCGTGCCACCGCCCGAGAGCGTCCCCATGATCGACGCGCCGCCGCCGACGTCGCTGCCGTCGCCGACGACGACGCCGGCTGACACCCGACCCTCGATCATGGACGCACCCAGCGTGCCGGCGTTGTAGTTGACGAACCCCTCGTGCATCACTGTCGTGCCCTCGGCGAGGTGCGCCCCGAGACGGACGCGGTCGGCATCGCCGATGCGCACGCCGGTGGGGATGACGTAGTCGGTCATCCGAGGGAACTTGTCGATGCTGGTCACCTGCACGTGCGTACCGGCCGCCCGTGCCCGCTCTCGTACCGTCTCGAACCCGTCGACCGCGCACGGACCCAGCGACGTCCACACCACGTTGGCGAGCCGGCCAAAGATCCCGTCCAGCTCCAACTCGTGCGGGGCGACCAGACGCACGCTGAGCAGGTGCAGACGCAGATAGGCGTCCGCGGCGTCCGCCGGTGGTGCGGACAGCTCGATCTCGCGATGCACCACCTCTCTACGTACGCGGCGGATGTCGTCGGCGGTGGCCAGCGTCTCGAGCCGCCGGGTGTCGGACTCCACCACAGCGGGAGTGGACGCGCCCAGTGCCGGCCCGGGGTACCAGGTGTCGAGCACGGTGCCGTCTGCGTCGAGCGTGGCCAGCCCGACACCCCAGGCGGTGCCGGCGTGCCTCATGTCCGCGGTGTCTCCCGAATCGTCTGAGCCGCTCATGACGGCGACCGTACCGGCCCCGGCCGCTAGCCTGCCGACCATGGTGCTCGCGACGTACAAGGACCTGTGCATCGACGTCTCCGACGCGGAACGGATGGAGCCGTTCTGGGCGGGAGCGCTGGGGCTGCGTGCCGACACGCTCGCCGACGGAGACAGCGTGCTGGTGGGTCCCACTCCACAGCACCGGGTCTGGATCAATGCGGTGCCGGAGGAGCGGACGGTCAAGCAACGGGTGCACGTCGACGTGATCGCGGCGTCAGTCGAGGCGCTCGAGGAACTGGGCGCGGTGCGGCGCTCCGCGGACGGCGAGTTCCCGTGGACGGTGCTGGTCGACCCCGAGGGCGGCGAGCTGTGCGTGTTCGTCCGCGAGGAGGTGCCGGACTACCGGCTGTACGAGCTCGTCGTCGACGCGGTAGACCCGGCCCCGATCGCGCGCTGGTGGGGTGAGGTGCTCGGCGGGCGGGTGGTCGACTCCGAGCGCGGCTTCAGCTATGTCGATCAGATCCCCGGCGTGCCCTTCGACTCCTTCGACTTCATCCCGGTGCCGGAGCCGAAGACGGTGAAGAACCGCATCCACTGGGACGTGGTGGCCGACGAGCTGCAGCCGTTGCTGGACGCCGGCGCGCGGCTCGTCCGCGAGCGCGACGACGAGATCGAGTGGACGGTGCTCGCCGACCCCGAGGGCAACGAGTTCTGCGTCTTCACCGGCTGACGCCGAGCGCGGGCTTGCCGAGCCGGCACGGACCGGTGCCGGTCGGGTGGGCAAGAATGCACCGCATGGCCTCTCCGCACCTGGACCTGAGCGCCGACGTCGTCGACCTCACCGCCCAGCTCGTCGACATCGAGTCGGTGTCGCGCGACGAGGCGTCGATCGCCGACGCCGTCGAGCATGCGCTGTCGCCCCTGTCACACCTCGACGTCGTACGCGACGGCAACACGGTGCTCGCCCGCACCCACCTTGGCCGTGACGAGCGGGCCGTGGTGGCCGGCCACATCGACACCGTGCCCGTCAACGCCAACCTGCCTTCGCGCGTGGACGAGGAGTATCTCCACGGGCTCGGGTCGTGCGACATGAAGGGGGGCATTGCGGTAGGGCTGCTGCTCGCGGCATCGATGCCCGCGCCCAACCGCGACGTGACGTACCTGTTCTACGAGTGCGAGGAGATCGAGGCCGAGCACAACGGGCTCGGCCGGCTGGCCCGTACCCGCCACGAGCTGCTGGCCGCGGACTTCGCGATCCTGATGGAGCCGAGCAACGCTGTCGTCGAGGCCGGCTGCCAGGGCACGATGCGGGTGCAGGTGACCGCGCGTGGTGAGCGGGCCCACAGCGCGCGGGCGTGGACGGGGGTCAACGCGATCCACCGCGCAGCCGTCGTGCTGGACCGGCTGGTGGCCTACGAGCCGCGTCAGCCTGTGATCGACGGCCTGACGTACCGCGAGGGGCTCAACGCGGTGTCGATCGCCGGGGGGGTGGCGGGCAACGTCCTGCCCGACGAGTGCCGGGTCTCGGTCAACTACCGGTTTGCACCCGACCGCGGGGTCGAGGAGGCGTTGGCACACCTCACGGAGGTGTTCTCGGGCTTCGAGCTCGAGGTGTGCGACTCCGCACCCGGTGCGCTGCCGGGGCTCGACCGCCCGGCTGCTGCTGCGTTCGTGGCTGCCGTGGGCGGGGACCCGCGGCCGAAGTTCGGCTGGACCGACGTCTCGCAGTTCACCCAGCTCGGCGTGCCCGCGGTGAACTTCGGGCCGGGCGACCCGTCGATGGCCCACACCCAGGCCGAGAAGGTGCCGCTGGCGCAGCTGCGTGACTGCGAGCAGAAGCTGCGCTCCTGGCTCACCGCCTGAGCCTCCCCTGGCCGCGATCCGCGGATTCTGGTCGCGCGATCCGCGGATTCTGGCGAGACGATCCGCGGATTCTGGTCGCGCCAGCGCAAGCAGCCGTCGGTAGCCCACCATCGTGGCTAGCCTCGACGCCGTGAGCGACCAGACGAACCAGCGACCTAGCATCCAGCCGCGGGACGCGTACGGGGGCCCCGTGCTGCGCAGGCGCAACCAGGTGCTGGGCACCACGACCGATCAGCGACTCCTCGATCAGCCCAGCGACGCATCGTGGGTCCACACCGACCCGTGGCGCGTGCTGCGCATCCAGTCCGAGTTCGTGGAGGGCTTCGGCATGCTGGCCGAGCTGGGAAAGGCGATCTGCGTGTTCGGCAGCGCCCGAACACCGGCCGAGGATCCCGCGTACGCAGCTGCCGAGCTGCTCGGGCGGCGGCTGACCGAGACCGGCCACGCCGTCATCACCGGAGGCGGGCCGGGAATCATGGCGGCGGCGAACAGGGGCGCCTCCAGGGCCGGCGGGGTGTCGGTGGGCCTGGGCATCGAGCTTCCGTTCGAGCAGGGCCTGAACGAGTGGGTGGACGTGGGCATCAACTTCCGCTACTTCTTCGCGCGCAAGACGATGTTCGTCAAGTATTCGCAGGGCTATGTCGTGTTCCCGGGCGGCTTCGGCACCTTCGACGAGCTGTTCGAGGCGATCACGCTGGCCCAGACGCACAAGATCACGCGCTTCCCGGTCATCTTGTTCGGATCGGAGTACTGGCAGGGGTTGCTCGACTGGCTTCACGGGCCGGTGCTGGGTGAGGGCAAGGTGTCCGAGGAGGACTTCGCGATGTTGCACGTGACCGACGACGTCGAGGAAGCGGTGGACATCATCGAACGCGCGGCGTCGGATCGTGCCGTCGAGACACCCCTGATACCCCGCCAGCCTGAGTAGACGACTCGCCGCCCGTATCAGAATCCGCGGATGGTGCGGCCAGAATCCGCGGATCGTGCGGCCAGAATCCGCGGATCGTGCGGCCAGCGGGCAGGGAGGAGCGGTCAGGGGCGCCGGGGGGCCGCCGGCGGGCGGTCGCCGCGGATCGACGCCACCATGTCCACGACCGAGCGCGTCTCGGCGACCTGGTGGGCGCGGAACATCGACGCTCCGTGCCAGGCCGCCACCGCGGTGGCCGCAAGCGTGCCGACCAGGCGCTCGCCCACGGGCAGGTCCAGGGTCTCGCCCACGAAGTCCTTGTTGGACAGCGCCACCAGCACCGGCCACCCGGTGCCGACCAGCTCGTCCAGCCGCCGGGTCAGCTCGAGCGACTGCACGGTGTTCTTGCCGAAGTCGTGCGTGGGGTCGAGCAGGATCGCCTCCCGCCGCACCCCGATCCGCACCGCCCGCTCGGCCAGGGCCGTCGTGCCGGCCACCACGTCGACCATGACGTCGTCGTAGGTCATCCGACGCGGCTCGGCCCGCGGCAGCAGGCCGCCGGTATGGCTGCACACCAGACCGGCACCGTACGCGGCGGCGACCTCAGCAAGGTGGGGGTCGGCACCGGCCCACGGGTCGTTGACCAGATCGACGCCCTCACGGCACAACGCCTCGGCCACCTCCGCGCGCCAGCTGTCGACGCTGATCACCAGGCGCGGGTGCCGCGACCGAACCGCCGCGACGAGCGGGCGGGTGCGCCGCAGCTCCTCGGCGACGTCGACGTCGGCGCCGTGACCGGCTCGCACACCGCCGATGTCCACGACGTCGGCGCCTTCGTCGACGACACGGTCGATCCGCTGCATCGCCGCGTCGAAGGCGTACGTCGCCCCACCGTCGAAGAACGAGTCCGGCGTGCTGTTGACGATGGCCATCACCAGCGGACGGCCACGGTCGAAGGCCCGGCTGCCGAGTCGCAGGACCGGCTGTGACACGGGGTCGGAGGGGGCCGCAGGCACCCGGCCAGCATCCCACCGTGGCACGATCGACCCCGTGACCTGGGTGTTGTGGACGTTGGTGGTCGTGGTGATCGGCGGCTGCGTCGTCGTGGCCGTGGGCCGCGGTGGCGAGATGGCCGAGGCCTACGACGACCGCCACGATGTGCTGGTTCCTGGCCACCGGCCGCTCGGAGCCGACGACCTGCGGGCGGTGCGCTTCACGACTGCGCTGCGGGGGTACCGGATGGCCGAGGTCGACGCGCTGATCGCCCGGCTCGCTGCCGAGCTCGAGGCGGCCGACCGTGCTGGCGCCCAGCGCGACGAGCCTGCCGCCACCGACCCGCAGCCAGCCGACGACGTCACTGCCATCGCCCGCCGGGACCCTCGGAGTGACCATGCAGGCTGAGGTCCGCGTGGGCATCGACGTCGACGCGCCGCCCGAGGCGGTCTGGCGCTGGGCGGTCGACTGGACCCGGCAACGCCGGTGGATGCCGCTGACCGATGTGCGGCTCGTGAGCGGTCCGCCGCTGGCGGTCGGTACCCGGGTGGTCGCCCGTACGGGCGTCGGCCCGCTGGGCTTCGACGACCCCATGACGGTGACAGCGGTCGACGCGCCGCGCACGTACGAGGTACTGCACACCGGCAGGCGGGTGGAGGGCGTCGGCGTCTTCGCGGTGCAGCCCCGGCAGACGTCGGCCGGGGAGCGGGCGCGGTTCGAGTGGTGGGAGCGGGTCGTGGTGCCGGGTGGCCCGTTCGCCCGCGTGCTGTGGCTGGCCGGCGAGCCGTTGACCCGGTTGGCCTTCGGCTGGGCGCTGCGGCGCTTCGCCCGCGCGGTCGAGGCAGACCCCGAACGCGATGAGGTCTGACGTCGTGGCCGACCCGCCCCCCGGCGGACCGGTTTATGGCGATGACGGCCGGGGCCGTTGCCCGTGGGGGGTGGCACCGCCGGACTACCGCCGCTACCACGACACCGAGTGGGGCCGCTCGGTCACCGATGAGCGGGGGCTGTTCGAGCGGCTGAGCCTGGAGGCGTTCCAGTCCGGGCTGTCGTGGCTGACGATCCTGCGCAAGCGGGCGGCCTTTCGCAGCGCCTTCGCCGACTTCGACCCCGCTGTCGTCGCGGCGTACGGGCCGGGGGACGTCGATCGGTTGCTCGCCGACCCGGCCATCGTGCGCAACCGGGCCAAGATCGAGGCCACCGTTGCTAACGCGCGCGCCGTGATGGCGCTGTCCGAGCCGCTTGGTGACCTGTTGTGGCGGTTCGCCCCCGTCGTCACGGGGCGGCTCCGGCCGGCAACGCTGGCAGATGTGGCGGCCCGTACGCCGGAGTCCGACGCGATGGCCAGGGAGCTCAAACGACAGGGTTTCCGCTTCGTCGGCCCCACGACGGCCCACGCGCTCATGCAGGCCACCGGGATGGTCAACGACCATCTGGCGGGCTGCTGGGTGGTCAGCGTTGACGACCCGTTCGGCTGACCCGACCCCCACGCGGCTTCCCTGCACCCTGTCTCCGCGTCAGTATTTGTCCGATTACGAACGGTGACTACCGAGGGGACGCGCCATGAGGATCCGGACCGTGTGCGGCACCGGTGCCGCCGTGCTCGCGCTGCTCGGCGCCGGCCTCCAGGCTCCCGCCGCGGGTACCGGCGACGCCGCGACACCAGCAGTGTCGTCAGCACGTCCCACGGGCATCTTCGACGGCGCGGAACGAGCGGTGATAGGCCGGCGCATCATCGGGCGCAGCGTGAAGGACCGGCCGATCCGCGCCTACCACGTGGGTGACCCCGACGCGGACAGGACCGTGGTCGTCATCAGCGCCATGCACGGCAACGAGCAGCAGACGCCGCGGCCACTTATCCACCTGCGCGACCACCAGCCGATCACGGGAGTGAACATGTGGCTGATCCCGGTCATGAACCCCGACGGCTTCCGCCGCGACTCCCGCAAGAACGCCCACGGCGTCGACCTGAACCGCAACTTCCCGGTGGGCTGGCGAGACCTCGACGGCAACTACGAGTCCGGCCCCAAGCCGGCGTCTGAGCCCGAGACGCGGGCGGTGCTGCGATTCCTGCGGCGCATCGACCCCGACCGGATGATCTCGCTGCACCAACCGCTCTTCGCCGTGGACGCCAAGCACTCCAAGAACCCGCGCTTCTCCCGCCGGGTCGCCCGGGCCATGAGGCTGCCCATCGACACCGTTGACTGCGGCGGGGTGTGCCACGGCACCATGACGATGTGGTTCAACAGGCGCCTCGACGGAGCATCGATCACCGTCGAGCTGTCGGGAAACCCCAGCGGGACCTATCTCCGGAACACCGCCCCCACCGGCATCCTCCGCGCCGTGGGCGGCAGCCGCTAGCGGCCTCGGAACTCCGGCCGCTGCTTGGCCACGAAGGCGTCGACCGCGTCGCGGTGGTCCTGTGAGCCTCCGGTGCGAGCCATCTGGGTGGCCTCGAAGGCCAGCGACTCGTCGAGCGGGTGACTGGCCGCGTACGCCAGCGACGCGCGGATGCCGGCGTAGGCCAGGGTCGGCCCGGCGGCCAGCGTCTGCGCCAAGGCGCTGGCCTGGGCGAGCAGCTGGTCGGCCGGCACCACGAGGCTCGCGAGCCCGATCCGCTCGGCCTCGGCGGCGTCCACGGTGCGGGGGCGGTAGAGCAGGTCGATCGCACGGGCATGGCCGACGAGGCGTGGCAACGTCCACGATGCGCCGGTGTCGCAGCTGAGCCCGATGCCGGCAAAGGCGGTGTTGAAGCTGGCGGTGTCGGCGACCACGCGCAGGTCACAGGCGAAGGTGAGGGACGCACCGGCGCCCGCGGCGACCCCGTTGACGGCCGCGACGACTGGCTTGGCCATGGTGACGAGCGCCGTCACGATCGGTGCGTAGTGCTGCTGAACCGTTGCCCACACCTGCTCCAACGGCAGGCCGCGCAGTGCTGCGGCGTGCTCGCGGAGATCTTGCCCGACCGAGAACGCCCGGCCGGTGCCGGTCAGGAGCACCGCGCGTACGGCGTCGTCGCCTGCGACGCGCTCGACGGCGACAAGCAGGGCGTCCTTGGTGGTGACGTCCAGGCTGTTCATCGCCTCCGGGCGTTGCAAGGTGATGGTGGCAACGGCTCGGTCCACGACGAGGCCGACGGGAGCCGGCCGGGTTTCGTCGGTCATAAAAGCTCCCGGTCGGGTTGGAGGCAGGAGTCCACGAAACGGGCAGCGGCGGGCGCCAGCCGGGCGGACTCGCGGTCGAACAGCTCCGCCGCCGCATGCCCCGGCCAACCGGGGGGCAGCAGTTCGGCGGGCAGTGCGGGGTCGGTGAACAAGAACTTGCGCCACTCGTGCACGAGTCGGCTGCGCGCAGCGAACTGCTGCTCGTCGTCGGCGTCCGGACCGGCCTGCTCGGCCCACCCGTGTGCCTGCGCCTGCCATCTCCGGTAGGCGGCTGCCAGGCCCTCGAGATCCCACACCTGGGCGGCGAGGTCGTGGGCGTCGGCGCCCGTACGTGGCGCCGTACCGTCGGTGGCTACCGCGTCGAAGCACTGTGCAGAGGCACCTTCGGCGCCCAGCGTCGCCGCCAGGTCAGGGGCGGGACGGGGGGCGATCCAGGTGTCGCCGTGCAGCGGTGCGTAACCGAGGAACCTCAGCGCCGCACGCGTACGGTCACGACCGCTGCGGTTGCCGACGGGTGCCAACACCACCAGATGCCAGTGCCCGCCCCAGCGCGCGGTGGCGGTCGTTCGGTAGATGCGGCGGGAGGCGTCGTCGAGCCGGGTACGGGCACGGTCGGTCAGGGCGTATCCCGCGGCGCCCTGCGGGGTGCGGGTGGGGACCAGCCAGCCCTGGCGCACCATCCGAGACACGGCGGTCCGCACGGCCGGCTCGGAGATGCCGAGCGCGGCCAGCAGCCGGACCAGCGCAGAGATGGGCGCGCAGCCGCCTCTCGCGGCGATGTGGTCACCCCAGAGGTCGAACAGGGCCGAGCGCGCATGCATTCGCGCAGTCTGCCGCAGCCGGGCATCGCGGCGGCGGTCAACGCGTCGGTGTCCCACCCGCTGTCGCCGGACCGCGCGCCGGGCTTCGCTCGCGTACGGAATAATGGCAAGGCGCCGACGCCCACGGCCTGTTGCCACCCCGACCCGGGGCGGCGCGTGGCGGCGGTGAGAGAAGGGATGACGCCTATGGCGGCCATGAAGCCGAGGACTGGTGACGGCCCGCTCGAGGTCACCAAGGAGGGACGCGGCATCGTGATGCGTGTCCCGCTTGAGGGTGGTGGCCGCCTCGTCGTCGAGTTGAACGCCGTCGAGGCCGGTGAGCTCGGCGACGCCTTGAAGGCTGTCGTCTCCCGATGAACCGTCGGCTGGTCCCGGTGCGTGCGCCTGCTGCTCGGGACCAGCCATCTCCGCGCCCGCCCGCCGGCCCACGTTCAGCACTGTCGCGGGACGGGCAGTGCAGAGACATCGCGCGCGGCCGCGTATCCGCTCGCCGGCGTCGCCCGGTGAGCCCCACTGTCGAACAAGGGAGTTCGCCATGCACGGACTGACCGTCCGCTGGTCGCTGGTCGCGGCTCAGCCGGACGCGTTGTCGCAGTTGCGCGACTACGTCGAGACCCAGTCGTACGAGCGGTTCAGCGGCAAGGAGGGGCTGGGCTTCAAGACGTGGCGGGCACGCGAGGGTGAGTGGTTCGAGGGCTGTTACGTGTTCGCCTCCAGTGCCGACCGGGAGGCCTTCCAGGACGAGTTCACCAGCGGTGCTGACGACGCGCCCGCAAGCCGCATCGTCGGCTCACCGCCAGTGCTCATTGAGCCTTGCGAGGTGGTTGCTGTCGTCGAAGGGGGAGCGGGCTTCCGCGCCGCGCCCTCCTATCGCTGATCGCAGCGCCGCCGCCCCCTCGGCCACGATCCGCGGATTATGGCACGTCGATCCGCGGATTATGGACGGCCGCGCGCCTCGTCGGCGACCACGACCGCGTGACAGCCAGGTGTCGGTCGATACCTGAGTTGTCACCGCTGTACGGCGTTAGAACACGGTGTGGCGGTGACAACTCCGCCAGGCCGCGGCGAGCGGCGACCAGAATCCGCGGATCGCGCGACCAGAATCCGCGGAATCGTCGCTGAGGGGGGCGGGGGTTAGGCGAGTTTGCGGGCGACGAGCAGCCCGTCACCCATGGGCAGCAGCAGTGGCGCCAACGTCTCGTCGTCACGCACGGCCCGGACGAGCTCGCGGATCGTGACCGTCTCCGGGTCGCGCTGCGCCGCGTCGGCGACCTTGTTGTGCCACAGCGCGTTGTCGACCGCCACCAACCCGCCGGGTCGCAGCAGGCGCAGCGCCTCGCGCAGGTACTCGGCGTACTCGCTCTTGGCGGCATCGCACAGCACCAGGTCGTACGCCCCGTCGGTGAGCCGGGGTAACACGTCGAGGGCACCACCGGCGATCAGCCGGTAGCGCTGCGCAGCGATGCCCGCCTCCTTGAACGTCTCACGCGCCAGCCGCTGATGCTCGGCCTCGAGGTCGACGCTGGTCAGCACGCCATCGGGGCGCATCCCGCGCAGCAGCCAGAGTCCAGAAACGCCGGTGCCGGTGCCGATCTCGACCACGGCGCGAGCGTCGATGAGCCCGGCCAGAAAGCCGAGAGCGGCGCCGCCACCGGCCCCGATGGGGGAGACCCCGACCTCGTCGGCGCGGCCGCGCGCAGCGCGCAAGGCGTCGTCCTCGGTGACGTATTCCTCGGCGTAGGCCCAGCTCTGGGGCGACAACCCGGTGCTGATGGTGATCTCCCTCGACGTGCGTGGCGACTGTGGTGGACCCGGTGTCGCACCGTCGCTCCGCAGCCTAGTGCGTCCAGCACCGCGACCGACAGGCGCGACACCCGCGGCAGTCTTTGTCAACCGTCAGCCCATTCTGTGCGTCCTTTCAGGTACGAGCCCCACGATTGGGGCTCCCTGTCACGAGGAGAGGTCGATGGCCGTCATCCCGCGCCATGCCGGCTCGCGGGCCGTCGGCTCGGTCCTGCCGCCACAGCGTGCGCCCACGCCCGTCATGAGCTGGGAGGACATCGTGCGCGAGCACACCGCACGCGTGTATCGCCTCTCCTACCGGCTGACCGGTAACCCGCACGACGCCGAGGACCTCACTCAGGAGGTCTTCGTCCGGGTGTTCCGCTCACTGGACTCCTACACCCCCGACAACTTCGAGGGCTGGCTGCATCGCATCACCACCAACCTCTTTCTCGACAAGGCCCGACGCAGGTCGCGGTTGCGCTTCGACGCGCTGAGCAGTGACGCCGCCGAGCGCCTCGTCGGCCCCGGCGTACCACCCGACCGGCATCTCGTCGACCGGCTCTTCGACGACGACGTCGAACAGGCGCTCGCCGATCTGCCCGAGGACTTCCGGGCAGCGGTCGTGCTCTGCGACGTCGAGGGCCTGTCCTACGAGGAGATCGCGGACGCGTTGGCCATCAAGACCGGCACGGTGCGCTCACGCATCCACCGGGGCCGACGCCTGCTGCGCAAGGCATTGGCCCACCGTGCCCCGAGCGTGGGGCGTACGCGCTTCGCCGGCCCGCTCGACGTCGCGGGGCTCCGCGCGTGAGATGTCCTGACGGCGCGCTGCTGGCCGCCTGGGTCGACGACGAGCTCGACGAACGCAGCGCGCGTACGCTCGGCGCGCACCTCGACGGCTGCGCAGCCTGCAGCGAGCTGGTCCGCAGCGACCGGCAGGTCAAGCGGGTCACGGCAGGACTGTCGGTACGGCCGGCCCCGGCACCCGACGACGAACTGGTGCGCAGCCTGCTGCAGCTGCCGGCGGCAGAGCAGCGCCGTCAGCGGGCCGACCGCTGCGCGGTCGGGGTCGGCCCCACCCCGCGCAGCACCGGTGTCGCGGTGGGTGTCGGTGTGGGCGCCGCCTTGGTGGCGGTCGCCTGGCTGGTACCGGCCGGCGCCTCCACCCAGCCTCCACCCGGTGGCGGGTCGTCGCCGACACTTCCCGCAACGGCCCCCCAGTCGGCACCACCGGTGGGAACGCTCACCGCGACGGTGTCGCCCGTTACGCTGGCACGTTGGAGCAGAGGGCGCGACTGAGCCCCGTCAGAGACCGGGCAGCAGCCGCGTCCGCGGTGAGTCATGCTGGTGGACGACACCGGCAACGAGGCGTCGGCTCGACACGGGCCGGGGCCCCAGCACAGGAGCGGCGAACGTGAGCGGCGAGTGGGGTAGCGAGGAGCAGTCGGCACCCGCGCGGCCCGACCTGCTGCGCCCGGCCGGCCCGGCACCGTACCCCGGCTGGGGCGCCCCCGGCTGGCACGGCGACCGCGGTGCACTCAGGGGACCTGGCTCTGCTGGGTTTGAGAGCAGGCCACCGCACTGGCCACCCCCGCAACCTCGCGCCGGCACGCCCTGGCTCGGACTGATCGTCGTGTCGCTGGTCGTCAGTCTCATCGGCGGCATCCTCGGGGCGATCGCGGCGACCAACCTCCCCGGTGGCGACGACTTGACCTCGGATGCGGGCACGGTCGCGCCGCTCGAGACCGATCCGGCACCGTTGCCGCCCGACAACGCCAGCGTCACCAAGGTCGCCGACCGCCTGCTGCCCAGCGTCGTACAGATCCGGGTCTTCGACGGTCAGCGTGGCGCCACCGGCTCCGGGTTCGTGCTGGACGAGCGTGGCCACGTGGTGACCAACGCCCACGTGGTGGGTGCGTCCGGCAGTCGTTCGGAGATCTCCGTGGTCTTGCCGGACGGGCGTGAGCGCGCCGCGGAGCTGATCGGCACCTCCACCTCCTACGACCTCGCCGTGCTTGAGGTGAGGCGCGGTGGGCTCCGGGTGGCCGACCTGGGATCGTCGGGTGGTCTTCGGGTGGGGCAGCCGGTGGTGGCCTTCGGCTCCCCGCTGGGCCTGACCAGCACCGTCACGTCCGGCATCGTCAGCGCCCTCGACCGTCCCGTGACGGCCGGAGGCACGGGCGAGGACTCCTTCATCAACGCCATCCAGACCGATGCGGCCATCAATCCTGGCAACTCCGGCGGCCCGCTGGTCGACTTGCGCGGCCGGGTGGTGGGTGTGAACTCCGCCATCGCCACCGTCGGCGGCTCGCTGGGCAGTGAGTCCGGCAGCATCGGGGTCGGGTTTGCCATCCCCATCGACCAGGTACGAATCACCACCGTCCAGCTCATCCGCAGCGGTGTGGCGCAGTATCCGATCATCGGCGCGACAGTGGCGACGGGCGACCCGCGCGGCGCGGTGGTGTCCTCGATCTCGGGAGGTGGCCCCGCGGCGGCGGCGGGCCTGCGGCGCGACGACGTCATCATCGGCATCGACGACACGCCGGTCTCCGACGGTACCGAGCTGATCGTCGCCATCCGATCGCACGCGCCCGGCGACACCGTCCGCCTGCGCTACCTGCGTGACGGGCAGACCGACAGCGTCGAGGTGGTGCTGGGCCGGGCCGAGGGCTGACCTGCCGGTCGGGCCTCAGGTGGCCTCGGTGTCGTACGGCGGCCGCTCGTCGAAGCGCAGCGGCTGCCGGCCAGCGGGCAGCTCGAGGGCTTCGGGGTCGTCGTCGTTCATCGCTTCCACGACGTTGCGCCGGACGATTTCGCGCGGGTCGAGGTCGCGCAGGTTGAGGTCGCGGAAGTCGTCGCCCAGCTCGTCGGCGAGGTCGTTGCGCGCACTGTCGACCATCCGTCTTGCGGTTCGCAAGAAGCCGCCGGCCTGCCTGGCCAGGTCGGGCAGCTTGTCGGGGCCGAAGAGAAATACCGCGACGATGCCGATCACCAGCAGCTCGGGCCACCCCATCCCGAACATCGCAGCGCCTCCTCGTCAGCTCAGCGACCGGTCAGCGACCGGCCGGAGTCAGGCCGAGCTGCATGCCGGCGAGGCCCCGGGCCTTGGTGGTCAGGGTGCGGGCGACGCGGGTCAGCTCGCTCGCCGCCGGGGAGTCGGGCGCGGTGGCGACGAGCGGGGTGCCGTCGTCACCGCCGGCGCGCAACCGTTCGTCCAGCGGGATCCGACCGAGCACCGGCACGTCATAGCCGAAGCGGCCACCCAGGGTGGCGGCCACCCGATCGCCCCCGCCGCTGCCGAAGATCTCGAGCCGGTGGTCCGGGCCGCAGTGCGGGCAGGGCAGGTACGACATGTTCTCGATGACGCCGGCGACCCGCTGGTGCATCATCGACGCCATCGTGCCGGCGCGCTCGGCGACGTCGGCCGCGGCCTGCTGCGGCGTGGTCACCACGACGACCTCGGCGTTGGCCAGGTGCTGGCCGAGTGAGATCGCCACGTCGCCGGTGCCCGGCGGCAGGTCCAGCAGCAGCACGTCGAGGTCGCCCCAGAAGACGTCGCTGAGCATCTGGACGAGCGCCCGGTCGAGCATCGGACCACGCCAGGCGACCACCTGGTCCTTGCGCGGCTTGAGCATGCCGATGCTGATCACGCGGACGCCGTGGGCGTCCACCGGCATGATCATGTCCTCGACCTGCGTCGGCCGGCGATCGCCGACGCCGAGCATGTCGGGCACTGAGTGGCCGTAGACGTCGGCGTCGAGCACTCCCACCGACAGGCCCCGCTGCGCCATGGCCAGGGCCAGGTTGACCGTCACCGACGACTTGCCGACACCACCCTTGCCGGAGGCGATGGCGAGCACCTTGGTCAGGGACTCCGGGCGAGCGAAGGGGATGTCGCGGTTGCTGGCGCCGCCCTTGAGCTGCGCACGCAGACCCTGTCGCTGGTCGTCGCTCATCACGCCGAGCTCCACCTCGACCCGGCTGACCCCCGCGACCTTGCCGACGGCGGACTCGGTGTCGCGGGTGAGCGTCTCTTTCAACGGGCACGCGGCGACCGTCAGCAGCACCCGTACGCGCACGGTGCCGCCATCGTCGATGCGCACGTCGTCGACCATGCCGAGCTCGGTGATCGGACGCTTGATCTCGGGGTCCTGGACGGTGGCGAGGGCGGCCTGCACCGCGTCCCACACGGTGCCGGCGCTGGTGTTGGACGTCGTGGTCGGCATGTGGTCGATGTTACGTGCCGACGTCGGGAGGGCGTTCCTCGCCCGTTGCCGGCCCTTCCCACTCTCCTGGTTCCCGGCGCTCCTGCAGGTCGCCGAGCAGGGAGCGGAGCTCCGAACGCAGGTAGTCGCGGGTCGCGACCTCGCCCAAGGTCATCCGCAACCCGGCCACCTCGCGGGCCAGGAACTGCATGTCGGCGCGAGCACTGGCGTCGGCATCACGGTCCTGGTCGAGGTTGACCCGGTCCCGCGCCTCCTGCCTGTTCTGCGCCAGCAGGATGAGCGGCGCCGCGTACGAGGCCTGCAGGGACAGCACGAGGGTGAGGAAGATGAACGGGTACTCGTCGAAGCGCGCCCGGTCCGGTCCGCCGGGGATGTTCCACAGCACCCAGACGACGACCACGACGGTCATGTAGACGAGAAATCGCCCGGTGCCGATGAAGCGCGCCACCCGCTCGGAGAGCTGGCCGAAGATGTCGGGGTCGTAGCTGGGGCGCCGCACCAGGCTCCGCCGCGGGTCGACGGGCGCGTCCAGGCGCACCCGCCGATCCTCACGCGCCACGGGTGACCCCCTCCTCACGCCAGCCCTCCGGCAGCAGGTGGTCGAGGACGTCATCGACGGTGACGACGCCGAGCAGGTGATGGGTCTCGTCAACGACCGGGCAGGCCACCAGGTTGTACGCGGCGAGCACTCGGGTGACCTCGTCCAGCGCCGAGTCCGGCCGCAGCGAGACGATGTCGTTGTCGGCCACCGCGCTGATCAGGGTGGACGGCGGCTCACGGAGCAGCCGCTGGATGTGCGCCACACCGAGAAACCGCCCTGACGGAGTCTCCAGCGGCGGGCGGCACACGTAGACCATGGCCGCCAGCGACGGGGTCAGCTCGGGGTCGCGGACGTGGGCGAGCGCGTCGGCGATGGTGGCCGTCGGCGGCAGTATCACCGGCTCGCTGGTCATCAGGCCGCCGGCGGTGCGCTCCTCATAGCGCAACAGTCGGCGGACGTCCTCAGCCTCGTCCGGCTCCATTAGGGCCAGCAACTGCTCGGCGGTCTCGGGAGGCAGCTCGGCGATGAGGTCCGCTGCGTCGTCGGGTGCCATCTCCTCCAGGACATCCGCGGCTCGCTCGTTGTCCAGCTGTCCGAGGATCTCGACCTGCGTCTCCTCGGGCAGCTCCTCGAGCACGTCGGCGAGGCGGTCGTCGTCGAGCGCCGCAACGACCTCCATCCGACGCTTGAGGCCCAGACCGCGCAAGACGTCGGCGAGGTCGGCGGCCCGCAAGGTGTGCAAGGTCGCCAACAGGTTGGTCGCACCCTGCTCGGCGCCCTCGTCGACGAGGCCGCTCACGTCGTCGATGTCGACGATGTGGGCCTGCCCCTTGCGTCCGAAGCGGCTCGACCCCTCCCGCAGTGCCACCTTGACCAGCGACCAGTCGCGGCTGCGGTCGCGCTCCATCGCCACGTCGTACACGACGCCGGTGACGCCGCTGTCCTCGACGGTCACCGTGCGGTCCAGCAGCTCACCGAGGACCAGCGTCTCGCCCGGGCGCTGCTGGAAGCGGCGCATGTTGACCATGCCGGTCGCGATGACCTGGCCGGCATCGATGGATGTCACCCGCGTCAGCGGCAGAAACACCTTGCGGCGGCCGAGGACCTCAAGAACCAGCCCGAGCACGCGGGGACGCAAGCTCCCGGTCGTACGGCCGCGCAGGATGACGACAACGTCGCGCACCTTGCCGACCTGATCGCCCCGTGGGTCGAAGACGGCCATGCCGGCGAGACGGGCGACATAGACCCTGTTCGGTGCGCCGCTCACGAGCGCTCAGGCTACCGGCGGCCGAGCTTTTCAGATGTGTCGCCATGCGGAATCCGCGCAACGCGTGCATCATGCAGCGATGAGTCAAGCCCTGGACCCGCAAAAGGACATTCGCAACTCCGAGAGCAGCGGGGGCTGGCTGTCGCGTGAACGCACGATAGCGCCACCCGGCTACAACCGCTGGCTGATACCGCCAGCGGCGCTGGCCATCCATCTGTGCATCGGTCAGGCGTACGCGACCAGCGTGTACAAGATCTCGCTCGTCGAGCACTTCGACACCAGCTTGACGGCGGTCGGAGTGGTGTTCTCCATCGCCATCGTCATGCTGGGCCTGTCCGCGGCGGTCTTCGGCACCTGGGTGGACACCGGCGGACCGCGCCGGGCGATGGTGGCCGCCGCCTTGTGCTGGTCCACCGGCTTCCTCGTCGGCGCGGCCGGTATCGCCACCGAGCAGCTGTGGCTGCTCTACCTCGGCTACGGCTTCATCGGTGGCATCGGGCTCGGCATCGGCTACATCTCCCCGGTCTCGACGCTGATCAAGTGGTTCCCCGACCGCCCGGGGCTGGCGACCGGGATGGCGATCATGGGCTTCGGTGGCGGGGCGCTCATCGCCGCACCCGTCTCGACCGAGCTGCTCGGTATCTACGGTATGGACGGCGCCGGGGTGTCGTCGCTGTTCGTGACCCTGGGCCTTGTCTACCTGGTCGTCATGCTCATGGGTGCCACTGTGGTCCGGGTCCCGGCTGACGACTGGACGCCCGAAGGGTTCGATCCCGCGCAAATCAGGAGCAAGTCACTGGTGTCCACCGGCCACGTGTCGGCCAAGAACGCCATCAAGACGCCGCAGTTCTGGATGCTCTGGACGGTGCTGTTCTGCAACGTGACCGCGGGGATCGGCATCCTCGAACAGGCCGAGCCGATGATTACCGACTTCTTCCGGGAGGGGTCCACCTCGTCGGTGGCGGTGGCGACCGCGGCCGGCTTCGTGGGCATGTTGTCGCTGGCGAACATGACCGGTCGCTTCGTGTGGTCCTCGACCTCGGACGTGATCGGCCGCAAGCCGATCTACCTGATGTACCTGGGCGTCGGCATCGTCGCCTACGTGCTGCTGGCACTGTTCGGCAGCAGTAGCGTGGCGCTGTTCGTGCTGCTGGCAGCCATCATCATCTCCTTCTACGGCGGTGGCTTCGCCACGGTTCCGGCCTACCTGCGCGACCTGTTCGGCACCTACCAGGTGGGCGCCATCCACGGCCGGCTGCTCACGGCGTGGGCAGCGGCGGGGGTTGTCGGTCCGCTGATCATCAACAGCTTCCTCGACGCGCAGGGCACGCCGGGCGAGCTGACGGCGTCGGCGTACCGGCCGGCGCTGTTCACTATGGTCGGGCTGCTCGCGGTCGGCTTCGTCGCCAACCTGCTGGTGCGGCCGGTCGACGAGCGGTGGCACGAGCACGCCGACACCGTCGAGCAGGCCAAGAACACCACTAACGGCCGACAGGGGACCGGCTCCAGCGGCTCCGGCGTGCCCGGCTGGCTGCTGCCGGTGGCCTGGTTGGTCGTCACCGTGCCGCTTGCCTACGGCGTCTACAAGGTGGGGGTCGCTGCCTCCGCGCTCTTCACCGGCGGCTGACCGGACCCTGCCACCCGCTCGGGTGGTCTGACCGGACGCACCGCACAATGAGCCGGTGCAGTGGCTGTTGGCGCTCGTCGGGGTGATGGGAGTATCGGCCTCGGGGCCGCTGATGGCGGCGACCGCGGTCCCGGCACTGGCGATCGCGTTCTGGCGCAACGCGCTGGCGACGATGGTGCTGGCCCCGACGGCGGCAGTGACGCGTCGCGATGAGCTCGCCGGGATCGGCCGCCGGGAGTGGCGCGTGCTGGTGGTGGCCTCGGTGGCGCTGGCCGCCCATTTCGCCGCGTGGACGGTCTCGCTCAAGCTCACCTCGGTGGCCTCCGCGACCGCGCTGGTCTGTCTGACGGCCGGCTGGGTGGTGCTGATCAGCCGACTGCGCGGTGAACGCGTGGCGGGTGCCGTCGTTGCGGGTCTCGGGGTTGCCTTCGCCGGTGTGCTGGTGATCTCCGGCGTCGACACCACGGTGTCGGCAGAGGCGGTTGTCGGCGACCTGCTCGCGCTGGTGGGGGGCCTGTTCGCCGCCATCTACACGATCGCCGGTGGTGAGGCCCGGCGCACGCTCAGCACCACCACGTACACCACCGTCTGTTACGGCCTGTGCGCCGCCATCCTGCTGGCGGTCTGCGTGGTCGCCCGGCAGGAGCTCAGCGGATACGCGCCACGGTCCTGGTTGGGCCTGCTGGCGGTGACCGTGTGCGCCCAGCTGCTGGGCCACTCGGTCTTCAACCACCTGCTCGCCACGATGAGCCCTACTCTGGTGACGCTGATCATCCTGCTCGAGGTGCCGGGGGCGGCCCTGCTCGCCGCCGCCTTCATCGGCCAGAGCCCACCGATCGGGGTGTACGCCGGCCTCACCCTGATCGTGGCGGGGCTGGCTGTCGTGGTTGCCTCCCGGCGCCCGCAGCAGCTGCCGGTCGAGGTCGCCGTCGACTGAGGTGCCGGGCGGTCGGTCGGCTGACTCTCAGGGCGGGCTCAGACGCGGCTGGCACCATAGAGCCTGCGCCCGACAGCGGGTGACGACCTCTCAGGGAGAATGCACCATGTCCATGCAGCCGAACATGCGTCTGCCCACGCCCCCCACCGGTGTCTCGGTGGC
>JACCVL010000066.1 GCA_013698185.1 Nocardioidaceae bacterium | reverse complement strand
TGTCCCCGTGATCGACGCGGTCGTTGCGCCTTCTGCGCGCCGCTGACCTCACGCGGTCGCCTCGTTGCCCTCGGCAGCAGTTCACCTGACCAGCGCACATCACCAATGACCGCACCGCCGGCTGAGGAGTTCCACCGTGTCCGAGATTCGCATCAAGGCCGAGACCCGTACCGAGTTCGGCAAGGGTGCAGCCCGTCGTGTCCGCCGAGACCACAAGGTGCCCGCCGTGCTGTACGGGCACGGTGCCGACCCGCAGCACCTGTCGTTGCCCGGTCACGACCTGATGCTGGCGCTGAAGAATCCCAACGCATTGCTGTCGATTGATGTCGACGGCGGCACGCGCCAGCTCGCGCTGACCAAGCAGGTGCAGCGTGACCCGATCCGGGGCACCATCGAGCATGCCGACCTGCTCATCGTCCGCCAGGGCGAGAAGGTCACGGTCGACATCCGTGTGGTGCTGACCGGAGAGGCCGCGCCGGACACCCTGGTCGTTACCGAGACCGCGCAGGTGTCGGTGGAAGCGGAGGCGACCCACCTGCCCGACTCGGTCGAGGTGTCGATCGAGGGCCTTCCGGTCGGCTCACAGCTCCACGCCGGAGACCTGGAGCTGCCCGAGGGCACCACGTTGGTCGTCGACCCCGACATCTTGGTGGTCAACATCGTGGCCGCGCCCACCGCGGCAGACGTCGAGGCCGAGCTGGCCGAGGCCGAGTCCGAGGCGGGTATCGAGCGGGACGAGTCCGTTGCCGACGTCGACGAGGAGACCGTCGGCGCGGCCGAGGACAGCCCCGTCGACGGCGACGCGCCGACCGAGGACGAGTGACGGCGAGCCCTGGACCGCGGGAGGTCGGAGGCACTGAGACCAGCCTCTGGTTGGTCGTGGGCCTGGGTAACCCCGGTGAGTCCTATGCCGAGACCAGGCACAACGTCGGTTATCTGGTCGCCGACGCGCTGGCGGCCCGCATGTCGTGCACGTGGCGGCGGCACCGCTCAGGGCGTGCCGACACCGTTGAGGGACGACTGGGCGTGCCCGGTGCGTTGTCACGCCTGGTGGTCATGAAGGGGCGGTCGTACATGAACGAGTCGGGAGGACCGGTGGCAGCGGTGGCGTCATATGCAGGCATCGGTGCCGCGCAGGTGGTGGCGGTGCACGACGAGCTCGACCTCGAGTTCGCGACGTTGCGGGTGAAGCACGGTGGGGGTGACAACGGGCACAACGGCCTGCGGTCCGTGCGACGTTCACTCGGCACGGGCGATTTCACCCGCGTGCGGGTAGGGATCGGCCGCCCCCCTGGTAGGCAGGATCCGGCGGACTACGTACTGTCACGGTGGTCTGCGTCACAACGCAGCGACCTTGACGCAATGGTGGAACGAGCCGCCGATGCGGTAGAAGATCTCACTCTGCGTGGCCTAACCACAACACAGAATGAGTACAACACCTAGGTTTCGGACATCGACGTAACTTCATGTGACCGAAATCGTTGACTTGCTGTCAGCGGCCCGTATCGCTGCTTAGATCGCTGACACATGGTCGCAGAGGTTCAAGACACTCTTTCGCTGACTGCAGGGGAATGGCACATGAGCACTAACACGAGGCGTGACTATATCTCGACTATGGGTCGCGTTACTGCTCGTGCGCATACCGATACAACCGGTGACCCGGTTGATCTTCCTGCGCAAAGTCAGCGTGGCGCCACTTATCTGCTGTGGGAGGCATGCCTCGTCGCTGGCGTTGCCGTTGGGTGCACGCTACTGCTGTCCGGGCGCGGAATGGTGATGGCCGCGCCCGCTCTTGCCGCCGTACTGGTGCAGGTGGACGTCGCGGCGCTGCCGGTCTACGAGCGGTCGACATCGCTGCGGCCGGTGCTGAGGCTGTGGACCCCCATCAGCATCGCCCTGGTTCTTGCCACGGTCACGTCGGCCGCCAGCCCGAGCAGCATCCGCCTTGCGCTCGCGTCGGTGCTTGCCGTCGCCGTGCTGCCGTTGCTCGGACGCAGCGCCCGCCGGATGTGGCGGCGGCCTCGCTCGACGCTGCTGGTCGGTGACCGCATCGCGGTGTCCCACCTGGTGGCCCAGTGGGGGGCGCTGCCCCACATCGACATCGCCGGCATCTGTCTCAGTGAGCCGGAGGACTACGTCGGCGAGCAGCCGAGCGAGGTGCTCGGGTACGCGGTCGTGGGTGGCCTCGACGACGCAGCCGACATTGCGCGGTCCCAGCGCCTGGACCAAGTGGTCGTGGCTCCCGGTCCGGTGCTGACGGCGTACGACGTGCGCCGGCTGGGCTGGGCCCTGGAGGACTGCGACACCGAGCTCGCCGTGGCCGCCGAGGTGCACGGGGCCGTGCCGCGTCGGGTCGTCCCGCGACTGGTTGGGCGGCGACTGGTGCTCTCGGTGCGTCCGAGCAGACAGCCGGCACTGGCGAGCCTGGCCAAGTCGATACTCGACCGCGTCGGTGCGGGTGCGGTGCTGCTGGTTGCAGCGCCGCTGATCTTCTTCCTGGTCGTGGCGGTGCGGCTGGAGACACCCGGCGGCGGCTTCTTCAGCCAGATCCGCACCGGACGTGACGGACGCCCCTTCCGCATGCTCAAGCTGCGCACGATGGTCATCGACGCCGAGCAACGGCGCGCTGAGCTCGAGGAGCTGAACGAGGGCGCGGGGCCGCTGTTCAAGCTGAGCAACGACCCTCGGGTGACCAGAGTCGGCGGCTTCTTGCGCCGGGCCTCGCTGGACGAGCTGCCGCAGCTGTGGAATGTCGTGCGCGGGGACATGTCGCTGATCGGGCCTCGCCCCGCCCTGCCGCACGAGACCGACGAGTACGACGACTGGATCCGGCGCCGGCTGAGCATCAAGCCGGGCATGACCGGCCTGTGGCAGGTGAGCGGCCGCTCTCGGCTGGGCTGGAACGACGCGGTACGGCTCGACCTCGACTACGTCGACAACTGGACACTCGGTGGGGACCTCCAAATCGCAGGCCGTACCGTGAACGCAGTACTGCGCCGCGACGGCGCCGTCTGACCCCTGCCCACAGGGAGCTGGCTCGGCGACAGGCCGCCGAGGATAATCACCGATACGCGAGAGGCAGGGACACGTGCACGTTCTGCACGTCTCGGAGGTGACATGGGGCGGCGTCGTCAGCCTGGTGCACGACTTCATGGCTGAGCAGCTGCGCCGCGGTCACCGGGTCAGCCTCCTCACCCCGGATGCCTTCCCCGACCCCGAGCTGCCAGCGGTGACCCGGACGTCATGGGTCCTGGAGCGCCGCCGACCCAGCGGCTACCCCCGGGCGCTGGCCCAGCTGCGCAGCACCATCCGGCGCGAACGGCCCGACGTGGTGCATCTGCACTCGGCCTTCGCTGGTTTCTTCGGCCGGCTGCCGGTGCTGTCCGGCACCCGTCGGGTCCCCGTCGTCTACCAGCCGCACGCGTGGTCGTTCGACCTGTTCACCGACGCGCGTATCCAGCGGTCCATGACCGCCTGGGAGCGGACGGCCAGCCGGCGGACCGACGCCCTGGTCACCAACTGCACCGACGAGATCGACGAGGGCCGGGAGATCGGGGTCCGTACCCCGGCTCGTGCACTGGGTGTCCCGCTCGACGTCGAGCGGTTCCACCCGGTCGACCGCGACGAACGGGACCGCCACCGCCGCTCACTCGGCCTCGACCACAGCAAGACGCTGTTGTGTCTGGGCCGGCTCGCACGGCAGAAGGGTCAGGACCTGCTCGTCGCGGCATGGGAGGCGACGCCCCTGCCCGACACCCGGCTGCTGCTGGTCGGGCCGGGTGACCCCGAACCACTGCGCCGGCTCGCGCCCACCCAGTGGGGCACCACGATCTGCTGGATCGGCGACCAGCACGATGTCCGTCCGGTGGTGTGGGCCAGCGATGTCTTGGTGCTGCCGTCGCGATACGAGACTGTGGCAGTGGTCGTGGCGGAAGCCATGGCGAGCGGGGTGCCCGTCGTCGCCAACCGGGTCAACGGGGTGGACATGGCCGTGACCGACGGACCGTCCCCGCCGGGCGGGGTGGTCGTCCCCGCCGGCGACATGGAAGCCTTGCTCGCCGAGAGCCGCCGGCTACTCGACGACCCCGAGCTGCGTGCCGCACTCGGCCGCGACGGACGAGAGCGCGTCGTCGCGTTGTTCACCCCTGAGTTGGTCGTCGACCGGCTCGACGAGGCGTACGAGCAGGCAATGAGGGAGCAGCGATGACGACCGTGCCGACCTTCCTGGTGGCCGGAGCCGGGCGATCGGGGACGACCGGACTGGTCGAGGGGCTACGGACCCATCCACGGGTGTTCGTCACTCAGCCCAAGGAGCCGCACTACTTCGCCCTGCACGGCCAGCCGGCCGACTTCAAGGGTCCCGGCGACGCGGCGACCATCAACAGGGTGGCGGTGACCGAACGGGACCGCTATCTGGAGCTTTTCCCGGCCGAGCACGACTACCTGGCGCTCGGTGACGGCTCGGTCTCGACGCTCTACTACGCCGAGCGCGCGGTGGCGGAGATCCGCCGCGTCAACCCGGCGATGCGCCTGGTGCTGATCCTGCGCGACCCGGTCGAGCGGGCGTACTCCAGCTACCTCTACATGCGCGCCCGAGGCTTCGAGCCCTGCGAGAACGTGCTGGACGCATTGGCCGACGAGCCCAGGCGCCGCGCGGAGAATTGGCACCACCTGTGGCACTACGAGGCGATGAGCCACTACGCCGCCGACCTCGCCACGCTGCAGGACGGGCTCGGACGCGACCAGGTCGGGGTGTGGTTCCACGACGACCTGGTCGCCGACTACACCGGCACCGTGAGCAGCGTCCTGCGCTTCCTCGGCCTGCCGCCCGATCCCGGCGAGGGGATCGGGGTACCGCGGGTCAACGTCTCCGGCACCCCCCGGTTGCCGCTCGTGCAGCGCGCGATCGTCGCCGCCACCCGCAACGAGACGCTGCGGCGTACGGTCAAGCGCTCAACGAGCTTTCGGCTGCGCGAGCGCATCCGGCGCTCCAGCCTGCGACCGTCGGCGGTGCCCCGCGAGGTGCAGCAGCACTTCGCCGGCGGCTTCGACGACGA
>JACCVL010000002.1 GCA_013698185.1 Nocardioidaceae bacterium | reverse complement strand
GCGCGCGCCTCCACCCGGCTCACGCATCGCGCGGCGGTGCTGGGTCTCGTCGTCCTGGTCCTGCTCATCTCCTACGCCTCGAGCGTGCGCGCATGGCTGGACCAGCGCCAGGACATCGCCACCGCCGAGGCTCAGATCCTCGCCAGCCGCGAGGATGTGTCGCAGCTGCAGCGGGAGAAGCGACGCTGGTCCGACGAGGCCTACGTCCAGCAGCAGGCCCGCGAGCGGCTCGGTTACCTGCTGCCCGGTGAGACCGGCTATCGCGTGGTGACGCCCGACGGTGAGGCGCTCGGTGCCGTTCCGGAGCCGGTCGACGCCAGCGAGGAGGCGGGCCCGACGTGGTACGGCACGCTGTGGGCGAGCAGCCAGCAGGCCGGTCACGGCCGGTGAGCCCCCCGGCCCCGGCCCGATGACCCCAACCGTGTCCCCGCCGGCGTGACCGAGCCGCTGAGCCCTGCCGACCGCGCCGCTGTCCGCGCCCAGCTCGGGCGCCCGCCGCGGGGGGTGTATGCGGTCGCGCACCGCTGCCCGTGCGGTTTGGCGGACGTCGTCGAGACCGAGCCGAGGCTTCCCGACGGCACCCCATTTCCGACGCTGTTCTATGTCACCTGCCCACGGCTGGCCGGTGCGGTCAGCACCCTGGAGGCATCGGGCCTGATGCGGGAGATGACCGAACGGCTCAATGCGGACGAGGAGCTGGCCGCCGGTCATCGCCGGGCGCACGAGTCGTACCTGGCACGACGCGCCGCGCTCGGCGAGGTGCCCGAGATCGAGAACGTGTCGGCCGGCGGGATGCCGGTGCGGGTCAAGTGCCTGCACGTGCTGGCCGCCCACGCTCTGGCCGAGGGCGCCGGGGTGAGCCCGCTCGGCGACGAGACGGTCGCGCTGCTGCCGCCGTGGTGGGACCAGGGGCGGTGCGTCCGGTGATGCGTGTCGGTGCCGTTGACTGCGGCACCAACTCGATCAAGCTGCTGGTTGCCGACCTCGACCCGGCGACCGGACAGCAGAGCGACATCCACCGCACCCTGCGCATCGTGCGGCTCGGCCAGGGTGTCGACCACTCCGGACGGCTGGCGCCGGAGGCGGTGGTGCGGACGTTGGCGGCCGCGGCGGAGTACGCCGCGCTGTTGCGGTCGCTGGGCATTGACCGGCTGGCGGTCGCAGCAACCTCGGCCACGCGGGAGGCCAGCAACGGTGCCGAGGTCGTCACGGGCCTGGCCGAGCGACTCGGCGTGGTACCCCGGGTGCTGAGCGGCGTTGACGAGGCGCGTCTGTCGTATGCCGGGGCGGTACGCGGGCTGGGCGCGCTGGCCCAGGCCGAGCTGCTGCTGGTCGACATCGGCGGCGGCTCCACCGAGCTCGTCCGCGGGCACGGCCCGGACGTCACCGCGGCTGCGTCGGTGGATCTCGGCTCCGTGCGGCTCACCGAACGCCACCTCGCCGGTGACCCGCCGACGCCGGCACAGACCAGCGCGGCCGTCGCCGACGTCGAGGCCGGCCTCGATGGCCTCGAGGTGCCCGTCACCGGAGCCGAGGTGGTGGTGGTCGTCGGGGGCACCGGGTTGACGGTGGCCGCGCACGCACTCGGGCTCGACACGTTGGACCCGCAGCGGCTGCACGGTGCGAACCTCGCGGCGGATGCCGTACGTGCCTCGTGCGCGGCTCTGCTCGCCGCCACCGTCGCCGAGCGCCGCGACCTGGCCGTCATGCACCCGGGCCGTGCCGACGTCATCGGCGGTGGCGCGCTCGTGCTCGACCGCATCCTCGCCCGGGTGGGTGCTGCGGCGGTGGTCGCCAGCAACCAGGACGTGCTCGACGGACTCGCCTGGTCCCTGGTCAATCCACCCGACGCGGCCGCTTCCGGATGAGCCGGCTGCCGCACCCTGGCACCGGCGAGCTCTTCGACAGCCCGGTCCCGCCCGGCACCGGTTGGCCAGACGATCCCGCCGATGCAGCCACGCCGGTTGCGCGCGGCGCACCCGACGTGGCCCGGCTCGCGGCCGCCGCAGCCGGATCACGACACCTCGATGCCGCGATCTCGGCGTGCCGGGCCTGTCCGCGGCTCGTCGCCTGGCGCGAGGACGTCGCTGTTCTCAAGCGGCGCTCGTTCGCGGACCAGCCCTACTGGGGCCGACCGGTCACCGGGTTCGGCGACGAGCATGCCCGCGTCCTCGTCCTCGGTCTGGCCCCGGCCGCGCACGGGGGCAACCGCACCGGCCGGGTCTTCACCGGCGACCGCTCCGCGGACTGGCTCTACGTCGCGCTGCACGCGGCGGGGCTGGCCACCCAGGCGACGAGCACCTACGCCGGGGACGGTCTGCGGCTCGT